>DATLNZ010000074.1 GCA_035536535.1 Actinomycetota bacterium
TCCGCGAACCTGATCGCGGCGTCCACCTCCATGACGTCCAGCGGCATGAGCGTGATCTGGGCCATCAGGTCGGGCTTGCCGGTCAGGTCCAGGAACCCGTACCGCGACCGAAGCTCCCTGTAGGCGGGCAGCGACCGGCCCGCCTGGCGCATCATCCACACCGGCGTCGCGTCGACGGGTTCGCGCGCGCAGGCGCGCAGAAAGCGCTGGGTTTTCAGGCTTTCTGGGGCGGTCTGGGTGTGGCCGGAGGCTTGTGAACTCACGAGCAAGCTCAAGTTATCAGGGGGCCGGGGGCAGTCGCAGGACCCTTCGTAGACTCTGGTGATGCAGACACGGCCCCTCCAGCTGCGACGAGGGCTGCGGCTGGAGTGGTTCGCGATCTCCTGGAACGTGGTCGAGACCGGAGTCGGCCTGTGGGCAGGGCTCGCCGCCGGGTCGGTGGCGCTGGTCGGGTTCGCCTTGGACTCCGTTGTCGAGGCCTCGTGCGCCGCGGTGCTGATCTGGCGGCTGTCGACGGAGGCCTCCGGTCGCCGCACCCACGAGGAGGCCGAGCGAGGCGCGATCGGAGCCGTCGCCGTGGCCTTTTTCCTTCTGGCGGGCTACATCGGAGTGAGGTCGGTCTCGGACCTGCTGTCAGGGGCACGCCCGGAGGAGAGCCTGCCGGGAATGGCCCTGGCCGGTGTGTCGCTGGTGGTGATGCCCGTGCTCGCCCACCTGAAGCGGAAGTCTGCGGCGGAACTCGGGAGCCGGTCGATGCACGCGGACTCCCGTCAGACGACGCTCTGCACGTACCTGTCCGCGGTCCTGCTCGCAGGCCTCGCCGCCAACGCACTGTTCGGCTGGTGGTGGGCCGACCCCGCCGCCGGACTGGTCGTCGCGGCCCTGGCCGCCCGTGAGGGGCAGGAGCTGTGGTCTACCAGGAATGTCTGCTGCTGAGGCGGGGGACACGGCAGGAGGCATGGCTCTCCGCGGCGAAGCCTTCGGCAATGAGGCGGCTGCCCGCGGTCATCGCGTTTCTGGTCGTGGCCGCGGTGTGCCCGCCCGCCTCCGCCGGGTATGGCTCCGCACAGCTTCTGTTCAACTTCCAGGACGCTCGCATCCGGGAGTCGAGCGGGATCGCCCCGTACAGCCGGTCCGACGACATCTGGTTCACCCACAACGACAGCGGCGACTGGGCCCGGTTCTTCGCCGTGGGCTCAGACGGCAAAACCCGCGCCCGCTATGAGGTTGCCGGTCCGGTGGCAGTGGATTGGGAGGACATGGCGCGCGGTCCGGGAGCCGACGGGGGCCCCGCCCTTTTCTTCGCCGACTTTGGCGACAACGACGAGGTGCGTCCGACAGTGACCGTCTACGAGGTGCCGGAGCCGGTTGTACCGACGGAGCCGAGTCCCGTGCCGCTTCCGGCGCCGCCGTCGCGCGTCCATCACTTGCTTTACGAGGACCGTCCGCACAACGCGGAGACTCTCCTGGTGGACCCGAGCGACGGGTCACTTGCCGTCGTCACCAAGGACGGCAACGGCGTGAGCGGGCTGTACGAAGCCGCCTCCCTCGGAACGGGGCTCCCGCAGCTGCTCCATCGGACGATGACCCTCGACCTCATCAGGGTCGCGTCGGGCACGACGGCCTCCCACCTGCTCACCACCGGCGGTGCCATCTCACCCGACGGCAGTCGGGTTGTGGTCCGGACGTACGCCGAGGCGTTCGAGTGGACGATTCCCTTCGGGCATCTGCCCTCCGCGTTCGCGCAGACACCGGTCCGAGTGTCGCTGCCCACGACGGTCCAGGGGGAGGCGATCTGCTACTCGCGAGCGGGCACCGACCTCGTCACCACAAGCGAGGGGACAGGCGCTCCCGTCCACCGGCTCCCGGGGGCCGGGACCTAGCTGGTTCCTCCCGGACCAGGCTCCGGCCCGGAATCGACCTCGATCCAGTTGAGCAGATCCCCTCGCTCCGCCTTCACCGCCGTCTTGAGTTCGGCGGTCGCGAAGGTCTCGCACTCAGCCTCGAGGGCCGCGTCCCAGGGATTCTTCCCCAGGTACTCCTGGGCGAACTCGAACAACCGCTCCATGACGACCAATCGCCGGTAGGCGATTTCGGCTGTCCCCAGGCTGCTGGACAGGCTGTGCTCCAGCGACGCCCTGACCTCGTCGGACCTCCTCCACCAGAAGCCGACCAGCGGATTCTCCTGCGAAGTCACGGGGGCCGGGTCGGGCAGTCGGGGCTTCTGCCGGCGGATGACGTTGCGCGAAAGCTGCGCCAGCTCGACCACCAGGATCGAGATGTGCAGCACGACCATGTACAGAAAGGCGTCCACATCCTCGTCTACGTAGTCGCGGAACCCGCGCCGGCCGTACAGGTCGTTGATCACCAACCGCAGGTGCGCGCGGCGCACCTCGTCGGGCAGCGCGCTCCACTGCGAGGTCTGCACCTCCTCCTTGGACGCGGGAGGAGCAGCCGGGTGGCGCTCACGTCGTCTGAACATGGTCCTCCGTGGTAGCCCCCTACATTGTGGGATCGATAAAGCTCCCGTGTGTGCCGACGACCCTGGTCGGTTGTCTAGAATGTTCCCGAACATGGTGGCCGTAGCTCAGCTTGGTTAGAGCGCCTGACTGTGGCTCAGGAGGTCGGGGGTTCAAGTCCCCTCGGCCACCCTCCAATCACTTCGGAACTGGATCATGCTCACGCGCGAGATCCACATTGATACGTCCGATTCATCGATCCACGACCTGACTGACGACGTCCGCGAGTTCTGCTCCGGATCGGGCGACGGTCTCTGCAGCGTCTTTGCGCCCCATGCCACCGTCGGCCTGGCGCTTATCGAGTTGGGAGCCGGATCGGACGCCGACCTGCTGGACGCGCTCCGAACTCTGCTGCCCAGAGACGACCGGTACCGTCACAGCCACGGCTCTCCCGGTCACGGCGCCGACCACGTTCTGCCGGCCCTGTTGAGCCCGTCCATCACCCTGCCGGTGGTCTCCGGCCGTCCCGCACTCGGCACCTGGCAGCACGTCGTCCTCGTGGACCTCAACGTCGACAACCCGCGGCGGACGGTGCGGCTGTCTTTCCTGCGTGACCGGTCGTCGTGACCCTGCGGATGCAAATGTCCCGGGTCCTGCCGGGCCCCCCGGAGGTCGTCTGGACCCTCATAACCGACTGGGAGCACCAGGGCGACTGGATGCTCGAGGCATCGGACTTCGTCGTCACGTCCGAGGCGCGCGAGGGAGTGGGAGTGGAGGCCGAGGCGACCGTCCGGATTGCCGGCATCAGGACCCGGGACCCCATCCGCGTCATCGCCTGGGAGCCGCCGCGCCTGCTGGGCATTCAGCATCTCGGGTGGGTTAAGGGGGTCGGTGAGGTGAAATTGACCGCGTTGCCGGGTGGCCGCACGGAGGTTCAGTGGGCCGAGGAGATTCGCGCTCCCCTGGGTCTCCTCGGCGCGATCGGACTGCGGCTGCTCAAGCCGCTGATGGTCAGGATCTTCCGGCGGGACCTTCGGGTGCTGGAGGGACTCGTGCGGGCCAGGAGCGCATCGTCGCGCTGAGTGTCAGCCGCGCTTGTGGAACCGCATCGCGTATGAGTCCGCCGACAGGATCACGCTGCGGTTGTCGCGCCACCCCATCGCCAGCAGTGCGCGCTTGACGTCGGCCTCGTTCACCGGAGCCATCTTCGACCGGCCCGGCTTGGGGAATACGACCCAGAAGACGCCCCCGTCGGCCACCCGCTTCGCGAACTCGCGGACCGAATGTGCCGGGACCGGCCCTATCCAGACCATGACCACAGAGGCGGTCAGGTCGTCCGCGAGGTCCTCCACTACCTGAACGTTGGCTGGTGACTCCTCCAGGTCCGGAGGGGGGTCCAGGACGGTCACCCGCCCCTGCTCCCCTACGGCCTCGGACAGAGCCTCGAGGAAAGCGGTCGCGGGTCCGACCGCCAGGACCGTCTGCCCGTCCGACAGATCCATCTGCGGGACGGCTTCACCGGGGTTGCTGGGAACTCGCGCCATCCGGCGATTCTTCCACACGACGCCCATGTCCTCACTGCCGGCTAGTCTCGAACGCATGTTCGTAGCACCGGAAGTTCTCACCAAGGCGTGCGGCTGGACAACGTTGCGCCGGTGGGAGCGGCGGGAGCTCGGCCGGGAGCTGCGCGTGGCGGGGCTTTCGTATCGCGAGATCGCCCAGATCATCCCGGTGGCCAAGGGAACACTATCGCTGTGGTGCCGAGACCTTGAACTGACCCCCGACCAACGGGAGCGGCTGCGTTCATTGAGGCCGGACGCGGAAGTTCGCAGGAGCGTAGGCATGAAGCGGAGGCAGCTCGCGCTGCAGCGTCACGAGGCTCTTCGGCACGCCGGGCGACTCGAAGCGGCGCGACTGGCGAGGGATCCTGCGTGGATAGCCGGCACTGTCGCTTACTGGGCAGAGGGCGCGAAGAGGTCGAACGCGCTGCTGTTCTCGAACTCTGACCCGGGTCTGATCATCCTGTTCCTGCGATGGGGATCTGAGTTTCTGGAGATCGCACCCGAGAGATACTCCGCAAGAATGCACCTTCATCGCGGTCAGGACGAGGAGGAACGACTGCTCTTCTGGTCCGCCAAGACAGGACTCCGGGCGGGCCAATTCGGCAGGGCGTTCATCAAGCCGGAGGGAACCGGACACCGCAAGAACGTCCTGTACAACGGAACGCTGCTCGTAAGAGTCCGGACGAGCGCGGACCTGCTCCACCGTGTCGAGGGTTGGATTGACCACGTGCGCGTGAGTCAGGCCAGGTCCGGTAACCTGAACGCGCCGGGTCGCTAGCTCAACTGGCAGAGCAGGGGCCTCTTAAGCCCAAGGTTCGGGGTTCGAGTCCCTGGCGACCCACCGCCTCGTTAGGGGCTTGCCTCGATACTCCTGAGCGAACATTCCAGGGGCTGACGTCCTCGCTGACGCGACCCGTCCCCTATTTCAGGATCGGTTTGAGGTGCTCGGCCACGATTCGCAGGAACTCCTTGAGCTGAGCGACATGGCGTTCCACTGCTGCTGCCGTTCTGTCCACATTCACGATGCTCACGGTCAAAATCACCGTTCCGAACCTCGCCGACGCATTTTCGCGGGGACCGTGGGTCTTAGCCTCGTCTCCGATCCCGGTCACCGGCTGTGTCGTGCTGGACTGGGTCTTCTGTTGGAACCCGACTTGGGCGGCCTCCACGTTCGGAAATCGCACCGTAGCAATGCTTGCGCCGGACGTAGATGTCTGCTCCCGGTAGGCGTACTTGCAAAAGTCGGTGACGCGGGTTTCATCTTCGCTGTGTGAGGGGCCGGCAAAGCCGATCTCGGTCTTGAGAAACGCCGCCACCTTCTCGGGTGGGAACAGCTTGCAGATGTCCGTGGCGCCCGCCTTCTTGCCGCCTGCTGGCGCCTGGGTCGAAGTCGCTCCGTCATCCGTGGCTGACTGAGGACTCTCGTCGCCACCACCACACGCCGCCAGCAGCACGGCGGTGACCACCATCAGGCTGGTCCGTCGAACGACGCCCATTGCCCCACCCCCCTTGCTCCGCAGGAACCTTCCATACCGGTTCCAGCACGAACTGCCGTCACGGTACGGGACGTCCCGAACGCCGTGCAACCGAAGGGCGGGCGAATCCTTCACCCCGAGACAGAGCCGCCCCGGCTGCGCATGAAGGCAGCCGCGATCAGCAGCAAAGCCATCAACGCGAAAGACGGGAAGTCGGTCGAGGGAGATCCCCCGATGTCCCGGTCCATGACGTGGGACAACAGGTGGAACGTGGCACCAACGCCCACTCCCCACAGGACCGCGGCCAGCGCATCCCGGATCCAGACCCCGCACAGCAGGACAGCCCCCAGGCCTATCTGGAACGCCCCTATGTCGTGAACGTAATGACGGTTGTACGGGTCGAACTTAGCGAGCTGATGAAATGACTCGGGGGCGAGGAAGCCCCAAAGTCCGAACGCAACCAGCAGCACCCCCACAACGACCGCAACCACCTTGGGGAACGCGTCTCCCGACCGTCGCCCGCTCACCTCTTGCGATTTCAAGCGCCCTCCTTAGTCCCCTGTCTACAAAAGTGTTCGGCGGGAATTAGCCAGCCGGGCCCCCACCCGCCCTGTGGCGAACCTCATCAGCGCCCTGCGGACGGACGCGCGAACCGGCGGCAGCAGCAGGACCAGGGCGGCCACGTCGGTGAGAAAACCCGGCGTGAGCAGCATCGCGCCGGCCATGATGACGAGCACGCCGTCGACTATCTCGGCCCCCGGCACGCGGCCCTGCCCGACCTGCTCCCTGAACCGCCGGTAGACGCCCAGTCCCTCGCGCTTGGCCAGCCACGCGCCGGCGATGGAAACGACGACCAGCAGGCCAATCGTCTCGAGGACCCCGATGACCTGCCCCACCTTGACCAGGACGTAGATCTCGGCCAGCGGGACGACCAGGAATAGAACGGCGAGGATGCCCGTCACGCGGCTCTCGCTTCGGTCACGAGATGTCCTGCTTCGGAATCCACACCTCGTGGGCCAGCACCTTCAGCGAAGCAGCGAGTGGCACCGCTATGAGCACCCCCACGAAGCCGAGGAGAGTACCCCCGATGAGGGCGCTCAGGATCACGGCGGCGGGGGAGATGTTGACCGCACGCCTCATCACGCGCGGGACCACGAGGTAGTTCTCGGCCTGCTGGTAGGCGGCGAAGAAGGCCATTGTCCCCACCCCCGTCGCGGTGCCCGAGAAGAAGGCCACTATCACCGCGGGGACGGCGCCGAGTGTGGCGCCGACCATGGGGATCAGGTCGGCTATCGCCACCCACATCGCCAGAGGCAGCGCGAAAGGGACGCCCAGAAGGGACAGGGCGATGAAGGACACGACGCCTGCGATGACGGACACGGCTACGTTGCCGACGATGTACCCGCTGATCCGCTCGAACACCAGCACCGACAGCTCCTTGAACCGCTCGCGCCGGGTGGCCGGCAGCAGACGCGAAGCCCCGGCCAGCAGGCCCGGGAGGTCCAGCAGGAAATAGATCGTGAGGATGATCACGGTCAACGTGCTGAAGATCGCGCGTCCGACGCTCCTCGCGACCCCGAGTGCGCTGCCAGCCGACCGCGACGCCACACGAGGCAGGTCGTCGACGCTCTTGCGCGCCCGGGCCGTGAGGTCGTATCTGCGGTCGAGGTCGCGGAACCGTTCGCTTCTGCGCGAGAGGTTGTTCGCGTAGTCCGGGATCTCCCGGGCCAGCCGCTGTGTCTGCCGGACCAGGGGCGGGGTCACCGCCGCCACGAATCCCCCGAGGAACAGAACCGTGAGCAGCGATACGGCCAGCACCGACAGCCCCCGGGAGAGGCCGAATCGCCGCAGCCCCCGCACGACCGGATCGAGTCCGACGGCGAAAAACATCGCCATCAGCACGAGGATCAGGATGTGCCTCACGGCGTAGGCCGCGTACAGGACCAGCACCGACGCGGCAACGACGGCGACGAGTCGGACTACCGTCAGCGATGGCAGTCCTCGGTCGGGCATGCGGCGACGCTAGCACGGGACCCAGGGCCGTCCGGTGAACCAAACCCCGAGCCTCGGGTGACTAGACTGCTGTCAGAGCGAATCGTCCGCGGGAGGACCGGATGAGCGACGGGCCGATGACCCAGGAACCCGAACTGGAGCAGGTGAACCTGATCGTCATCGCGCGGCAGATCCGCGAGTCGCTGCTCAAGGACGGCTCCTTGGAGCGCGCGCTTGCCGACGGGCACATCACGACGATGCAGCTGATGCGCCTTCTGAACGCGATCTCCGGCGCGAGGCGCGCGATCGGGTTCGTGCACCCGAGCTCCCTGGAGGACCTGCCCGGCGAGGGTCGCGTCACCCACCAGGAGGGCATCTTCATCCCGTCGCGGATCTCCTGACGGAGTGGGTCACAGACCCAGTCGCGACAGGATCTCCTCCCGCAGCGACCTCCGTAGCCGCTCGGCCATCGGCCCCCTTCGCAGCGGTGTCCCGTCAATCGCCGACACGGGGTACACCTCCCGCAGCGTCGAGGTGAGGATGACCTCCTCGGACGACTGCAGCGAGCCGATGATCAGATCCTCCTCGCGTGTACGCAGGCCCTCCGCCTGGGCCACGTCCAGCAGCGCCTGTCTCGTGACACCCGGCAACACGCCCGAGTCCAGCGGCGGAGTGACCAGGCAGCCGTCGCGGATCGCCATCAGGTTGGATGCGGTCGCCTCCAGGACGCGCCCGCCGGAATCGACGAACACGGCGTCGTCCGCTCCCGCCCGGCTCGCAGCCGTCCTGCCGGCCACGCTGACGGCATAAGAGGTCGACTTCACATCCGGCATCGACCGGCACCAGCCGGGGAGGGTTATCAGCGCGGCCCCGTCCTCGTACAGCCGGGAGTAGTCGCCGATGGGCCACGCCGTCACCAACGTGGAGCCGGACTCCGCCACCTCCCCATTCGGGTCGACGGGTCCCGTCCCCCTAGTGACGGTCACCCGAACGCCGCAATCAGCGAGGTTGTTGGCTTCGATGACCTGCTGCATGGCCTGGGCTACGACGTCGGCAGTCGGGATTGGGATGTCCAGCGACTCCGCTCCCCGCTGCATCCTCGCGTGGTGCTCGTTGAAGGCCCACAAGCGGGCAGAGTAGGCCCTCAGGGTCTCGAACAGTCCGTAGCCCCAGAGCACCCCTCGGTCCAGCGCAGGGATCCACGCGTCGGACTCGTCCAGCAGCTTTCCGTTCAGCCACACCGTCGCCATGTCCACATCCTGACGGCGATCCTGAGTTCCGGCCAGACGGGACGCGGCGCGCAGATTGGGTAAGAGTTGCTGCAGGACAGGAGGAACGACACGGACACGACACCGCACCCCCCATCCGCACCTGGCGCCGGGACGCTTCTCGGCGACCGCTATGAGCTGATCGAGGTCGCCGGCACGGGCGGGTTCTCCGAGGTGTGGCGGGCGAACGACCACCGGCTCGGCCGCGAGGTCGCCGTGAAGCTTTTGGCCGGACCCGCGGCGCGGGACCCGGTCCACATAAACCGCATAGAGCGCGAGGCCCGCGCGCTGGCGGCGCTGTCGCACCCGGGGGTCGTCCATGTCTACGACTGGGGCGAGCACTCGGACGCGGCGGGCTCGTTCCCGTACATCGTGATGGAGCTGGTGGACGGACCCGACCTGGCCGCCCACTTGGCGGCGTTCGGACCGATGGCGCCGCAGGAGGCGGTGGTGCTGCTGGACCTGGTCCTGCGGGGGGTCCAGGAGGCCCATGACGTCGGGGTGATCCACGGCGACGTCAAGCCGGCCAACATCTACATCTCCTCACACGGCCCCAAGATCGGGGACTTCGGAGTCGCCAGGATCCTTTCGGAGGAGACCGGTACGACGATGCCGGCCACCACACCCGCTTACGCCGCACCCGAGGTGCTTCGCGGGGAACGGCCCACCGGCGCGTCCGACGTCTACGCCGCGGGATGCGTCGCCTACGAGCTTCTGAGCGGACGTCCCCCCTACCAGGGCGAATCCTTCTGGGACATCGCGCGCCGGCACCTGGAGGACGAGCCCGCGCCGCTACAAGGTCAGTTTCCCGGTGTGACGGGTCCGCTGGACAGGGTGATCCAGTCGGCCTTGGCCAAGGACCCGGGACAGCGGCCTCCATCAGCCGCGAGCTTCGCGGACGCCCTTCGGCAAGCGGTCGGACTGCCCGGTGCCGGGGAGAGCATCCCCGGCGCGGCAGGCGTTCCAACCGGCACTACCCCGTTGGACGCCAACCAGGGCACGCCGACGACCGTCGTGGCTTCTCCACCGGCGACGGAGGTACTGCCGCGGGGTCCTTCACGCCCTGCCATCGACCGCCGGGTGTGGTTGGTGCCGCTTGCCGCGGGAGTCTTCCTGCTTGCGCTGATCCTTCTCGCGGCGGGACGCGGCGGCAAACCGGTCGAGGTGCCGAACTTCGTCTCCATGAAAGAGCGGGAGGCCGCGGCAGCCGCCGAAAAGGCCGGGCTTCAGACGGCAACCCGCGGAGTCAGCCTTGGGGGCGCTGCCGGAGTAGTCGCGCTCCAAAGTCCGGAGCCGGGTCAGACGGTGGAGCGGGGAACGGTCGTGAGTCTCGGCATCTCCGACGGCCGGTCGGTCGTACCGGAGGTGGTCGGGCGACAGTTGACCGAGTCACAGGCTGCGCTCGAGCGGCTCGCGCTGGTCCCGGATGTGGTCCGCGTTCTATCGGCCGGGGCACAGCCCGGAACGGTCCTGAAGACCTCCCCCGGGCCGGGGACGATCGTGAAGCCGGGGTCGAAGGTGGTGCTGACCGTGGCCGCCAGTCCTCCACCGCCACAACCGGCGCCTGCCGATCACGAGGACCGGGATCGCGACGAAGGCAAAGGCAACGGCAAGGGAAGGGGCAAGGACGACGACTGAGCCCCCCCTGAAAGCCGAAGGGGGCCCGGTTAGGGCCCCCTTGGCACTCGAGCCGGGTGCTTGGCTTACGAGTTCTGGCGCTGCTTGTCCGAGGTCCGCTCGTGGGCCTCGGCCTTTTCGCGGTGAGCGCCGGCCTTGGCCTCGTGCTTGGCGGCGTCCCCCTCGGCCTGGGCCTTGTCCTTCTGGGTCTCGCCTTCGTTCTTCAGGTCCTCGTTGCCGGTGATCTTGCCCGCGGCGACCTTCACGGCGCCCTTCGCGCCCTCGGCCACTGCGTGCGAACCCTTCGGGTCGTTGTAGGACCGGCCTTCAGAGCGGCTGCCGCTGCTCTGGTAGCTCTTCTGCTGGCCCTCGTGCGACCTCGCCTCGGCGGCCTTGCGAGAGGCCTTCGCCTCCTCCTCGAAGGCGTCCAGGCGCTCTGTGGCGGCTTCCTGGCGCTGACGACCGGCGTCCTTCAGCCGATCGTTGCCGCTGAGGGTGCCGACGGTCTCCCAAACGAGCCCGAGTCCCTTGTTGGCCAGTGCCATTCCGGCCTGGCTGATGTCCTTCACTCCGAGCATGTTGCCTCCCTTGAGTGCTTGTGGATATCCAGTTTCCTACCCTGCAAGCACTGCTGTCAAACGAGACAACGCATCTTTGCAGGTCAGCATGGGGATCCAACGGGTCAGGACCGGCTGAAATGCTTGCTCAGCATCACAACCTGACCCTGGTAGGAGGACCCGATATCGCGGCCGTACAGAATCTCCGGCGGCTCGAGCATCTCCTCGAACACCAGCCTGCACACCCTTTGCCCGTCCTCGACCATGAACGGAACGTCGTGCGCCCGGACCTCCAGAACCGCTCGGGAGCCACGGCTCGGCCCAGCCGAATCGTGGCCGAAGCCAGGGTCGAAGAACCCCGCGTAGTGCGTCCGAAGCTCCCCGGAGGTGGGGTCGTAGGCGGTCATCTCCGCGGCGAACGCCGGCGGTATGCGCACGGCCTCAGAGGAGATGAGCAGGTAGAACTCCTCGGGCTCCAGGATCACCCGGCCGCCCCGCTCCCTGGTCACCGGCTCCCAGAAGTCGCGCGGGTCGTGGGGCTCGCCGGCGGACAGGTCCAGGAGCCGGCTGTTCTTGCGCGCGCGGTAGCCCACGAATCCGTCGTCATCACCTCGCAGGTCCAGGCTCAGGAACAGGCCGTCGCTCAAGGCCAGCTCTTCGCCCGGCACCGGTTGACCGTTGCGGAACAGCACTGGGTCCTGTCGATGGAAGTCCAGGACGGCGGCATCCGGCGCGACCGCGCGACCGCTGACGAGCCGCAGCTGGTTGAGCGCAAGTCCGGTCCGGACCTTGATCGTGAACGTCCTCGAGAACACTTCCAGGTACAGGCGTCCCGAGTAGCCTTCCGCGATCTCGTCGAAGCGGTGGCTGCGGTCGGTGATGACCCGCGTGAACACGTCGAGCCTGCCGGTCGAGGACTTGGGGTTCGCCTTCGCTCTGAGACCCTCCGGCAAAGCGAGCTCCTCGATCAGCGGGATGAGGTATGGCCGGTTGCGCTCGAGAATCGCGCCGTCGCGCAGGTCGAAGGACTCCATCGCACAATCGTCCAGCCTCGCCGCCACGTCGTCGTCCCCGGCCAGAAAGCTGGACCGCAGCCGGAAAGCCGTCTCTCCCAGCCGGAGGTCGAGGCTCGCCGGCTGCAGGTTGGACCGCGGGATCTTGTAGGTGTCGGACCGGATCACGTCGGAGTCGATGGCGCGTCGCAGCCACTGGGCGGGCAGGACACCGGCGCGAGTCGGGAAGTCCATCGACTTGGTGTACCCGAAATGACGGGGCCGGTGGTGGGTCGAGGCCGAGCCTGGTGCGGGCGGAGGGAGTCGAACCCTCACGGGTTGCCCCACGGGAACCTAAATCCCGCGCGTCTGCCGTTCCGCCACGCCCGCTCTGGCTTCTGACCCTGGGAGCTTAGCCGCCCAGTGGAATGACCGAGTCCGGTGATCGTCGTGACATCGACTCCTGACCCATCCGTGCCGATCCCGGGGAAGGCCCGAAGCCAACGGCTACTCCATCACGCGAAGCTCTGTGGCGGTGCAGTATTCGGTGTGGCCCCGGTCGTCGAACGAGGCGGTAAGGCATCCGACGGACGAGGGATCGATCGCGTGGACGTCGCTTTCGGCGGCCTGAACCTGCGCCGGGGGGAAGGTAATCGTCCATCGACGGTTCCGCGCTGCGCCGCACGCATCGAGTAGCGAACCCTCAAAGCAGTAGGTGGCGGCGGACTCGTCCCTGAGCCTGGAGCTGACGAACTGAGCTCCCGGATAGATGATCGCGGTGTTCAACCCGAGCCGCGGTGACTCCGAAATGCACCCCAAACCCTTCATGTCGTAGGACGCGCTCGGAGTCCGCTCGATGTCGGCCCGGTTTGCCGGCAGCGGGAACGCGACATGGCTGAAAACGATGACGTTGCCGTGGCACAAGTCGTCCGCCTGAGCGGCGCTCGCCGTGACCGGGGCGACCGACGCCGCGACTGCGAGTGCGATTGCGGAGCACAGGACTCGGCGGACTCTGGACACTTTCAAATCTCCTGTCGGGAACCGCATAGTCGACGAGGGCTTCGACTCCGCCCTCCGTTTCCTGCTGGTCACGAGAGGCAGGCCGATCCTGCCTCTCGCATCACCCAACTCAAGGGCAGGTCACTGCGCCCTTGATCGTCCCGTTCTGCTCGGCCCACAGCGTGGACCGGCCTTCGGCCTTGAAGGAACCCGCGATCCCGCTGAGTCCGCCGCGCCCCGACCCGTCGACGATCGCCAAGTTGGCCTCAAGGGGAAACGTCTGGGTCAATGGGTCAACCTGCGACGCCCATCCCTGACCAGTGCCATGCCACTCCAACGTTCCTTCACCACAGCCGCGCACCAGCCCGGTGAAAGTCTCCCAAACCTCGAACCGGTACACCCCGCTGAGGCCGTCGAAGTATCCGACCCCGCGGTACACGGTGGTGCCCTCGATGGAGCCGGTCATGGTCGTGCGTCCGTCGAACGCCATCGAGCACCCGCCCGAGTGGTCCGGCGCGCAGTCTTGAAGCATCAGGTAGGTGAACGCGGGAGCTCCGGGGTCGTGGAACACGGTGTCGATCGGCACGTTCCGGGCAGCGTCGGCGGTCGCCGAAGGTGCTGACCCGCCGATCGCCACCAGCATCATGAAGCCGGCCAATGCCGACGAACCGCGTCTCATCATCTCGCCACCCCCGGGGATCAATGGATTCGTGAAACCTACTTCGCCGAGGCCCCCCGGTTTCCTTCAACAGCCGGCCCTCCCCCCGGCCGTCGTTGTGACCCCGGTCCCCCGCCCGGCGTCAGTTCCCTCAAGGCGCACTGCGCCAAAGCCCCGGCCCCGCGCGCTTCGGCGCTAAGGTGACGGGCCAAAGAGGCTCCACCTTCGACAGAAAGAGCGGGACGTGGACTCCGTCTCCTTCGATCGTGCCGCGGAGTTCTACGACCGGACGCGCGCGCTCGACCCCCAGACGATGGAGGCGATCCTCACGCTGGTCGCCCCCGAGTTGCGTGGGCGGGGGCGGTGTCTGGAAATCGGGATCGGGACCGGCCGCATCGCGCTGCCCTTGCACGAGGCTGGAGTCCCGACGGCCGGCGTGGACCTGTCGCGGCCGATGCTCGACAAGCTCGTGGCCAAGGCCGGCGGTCGAATGCCCTTTCCCGTGGCGGTGGGCGACGCGACGGTCCTGCCGTTTGCGGACGCGTCCTTCGGAGCCGGCCTCGGGTGCCACATCCTGCACCTGATACCGCGATGGGAAGCGGCGGTGGACGAGCTCTTGCGGGTCGTCCGGCCGGGCGGGATCCTGCTTCTGGACATCGGCGGCCTCAACTGGGAGCCCGACGAGGTGGAGACGCGCTTTTCGCAGGAGGCCGGGCTGGACCGCCCGAGGTACGTCGGGCTCGAAAGCCCGCAGGCGCTGGACGACAAGCTTGCCGCCGCTGGAGCGAAGGCCCGGCGGCTTCCGCCCATCCCCCGCCGGTCATCGCGCCCGGTCCGCGAGCGGCTGGAGTCCATCGAGCAGAACCTGTACTCGTGGACCTGGGGGATGCCCGACGAAGTCCGGCTGCGGGCCGTGGACGCGGTCCGGACTTGGGCGTTGGAAAGGTTCGGCTCCCTGGAGGTCCCCCTGACGCGCGAGACGACGATCGTGTGGCGGGCCTACGACCTGCCCGGGGTGTCGCCGGGCAGGACGTACCAGCCGTGATCATTTAGGATCGGCTCATGGACGCACCTCTCGCCACCGGACGCCGCCGTCCCGGTTGGCTCATGCCTCTGATCGTCATCGGCCTGATCGCTCTGCTGGTCGTCATGCCTCTGATCGGCTCGTACAACAGCCTGGTGGCCCAGGACGAGGAGGTCGACCGCGTCTTCGCCGACCTCGACGCGCAGCTGCAAAGGCGGGCGGACCTCATTCCCAACGCGGTTGCCGCGGTGCGGGGGGCCCTGAACCAGGAGCAGGAGGTCTTCGGACAGCTAGCGCGGGCGCGCTCCAACTACGCGGGGGCCAGGACCCCCGACGAGAAGGTGGCGGCGGGCAACCAGATGGAGTCCGCATTCGCCCGGCTGCTCGTGGTGGTCGAGTCCTACCCGGACCTGAAGTCCAACGACAACATCCGGGACCTCATGGTCGAGCTCGAGGGCACCGAAAACCGCATCAACCAGTCCCGTCGCGACTACAACGGGGCCGCTGCTAAGTACAACGTCTCGGTGCGGCGGTTCCCACGAACGATCTTCGCCGGGCTGTTCGGCTTCGAGCGCAAGCCGCTGTTCCGGGCTCCCGCCGACGCGAGGCAGGCACCGGGCGTGGACCTGGAAGGCGGACTCAGGCGGTCACCGGCGCCGTGACGCCCTGCCGCCGCCGCGGCCTCAGCCGCGCGCGGCACGTCGTGATCGCAGTCCTGCTCCTGGAGCTTCTCGCGGCCCCCTTCGCGCTGGCGCAGACATTCCCGGAGTTCACGGCTCCGGTCGTGGATGCCGCCGGCGTCGTGCCGGACGCAGTGGAGCAGCAGGTGAACGCGGAGCTCAACGACTACCAGGCGCGCAGCGGAAACCAGATAGCCGTTGCGGTGGTGAAGTCCACTGGAAACCGCGGCATCGAAGACTACGGAATCGACCTGGCCCGCAAGTGGGGTGTGGGCCTCAACGAAAAGGACAACGGCGTCCTTCTGCTGATCGCGCACGAGGACCGCAGATTGCGGATAGAAACCGGTCAGAGGGTGGACGACGAACTCACGGACATCGAGGCAGGACGCATCATCAGGGAGCGCATCACGCCGCTGCTGCGTCAGGGCGATGTCGGAGCTGCGGTCACCGAGGGCACGCGGGCAATCCGTCGGACCCTCGGGGACACGGCCGCCGGACCGGCTCCCGTGCCCCCCCAGCGGGCCCCGGCGCCATCGGCCAGGACTGATCCCTCCGGCCTGATCTTCCTGGGATTCATGCTGTTCATGTTCATGGGCGGCATGGGCAGGCGCAGACGGCGCCGGTGGGGCATGCTTCCGATTTTGTGGGGAGCCGGACTTGGGTCGGGCTACGGCCGCAGCTCGGGGTCCTTCGGCGGCGGCTCATCCGGAGGAGGCTTCTCGGGCGGGGGCTTCTCGGGGGGCGGCGGGGGCGGCTTCGGGGGTGGAGGCGCAAGTGGCAGCTGGTAGGCACCTGACCAAACGCGACAACGCCGCGATTGACGCCGCGGTCCGGGAGGCCGAGCGCGTGACGGGACTGCAGTTCTGCGTCTACGTCGGCCCGGGTTCGGAAAGGTCGCGGGAGCAGGCCGAGCAGATGTTCGTGCGGGCCGGTCTTCAGGCGCGACCGGCAGTCCTCGTCCTGGTCGCGCCCCGCCAGCACCGGGTGGAGGTGGTGACTGCGCCGCAGATCACGTCGCGGGTCACCGACGGCGACTGCTACGACGCCGTACGGGACATGACCGGATACTTCGCCCGGGGAGAGTTTGCGGGCGGCATAGTCGCGGGCATCGTCAGGCTGGCGGCGGCCGCCGGGCCGGCATCGAGCGTGTCCCCCGGCGACGAGCTGCCGAACGTGATGGAAGACCCAGAGGACGGACCCTCCTAGGCTCGGCTGTCCGGCGCCCGGGTGCACCGGTCAGGATCCCCAGCCCCCGCCCGGCTCGACCGGAGGCCGCCCCGTCTCCAGCCGCTGGAGGCGCCGCCGCGCCTCCGAGCGCTTCTTCTCCGTGAGCTCCCGTTCGTCGTAGGACACGTTGTAGAAGTGGTCGACCTCAACCGAGGAGAGCTCCACCCTGCTCCCGCAGGCGGTCATCACACGACTCGCCAGCGACAGGGTGTCGTAGAAACCGCCGACGTCGTGGTCTTCGCTCCAAATCCACGCGGTCGAGAAACCGACGTGCTCCGCAACTGAGCGGAACAACGGCGTGTTGCGTATCAGCGCACAAGCCGGATGGCAGCGGGCGTGCGTGGGACCGGAGTGGGTCCGGCGTCCTTCCAGCTGCATAGCGGCCAGCTCCTCTCCGGCCATCGGCTTCTCCGTGCGGATCGCCAGCAGGTGGAGCATCCGGCGATGCGACTCGGTGGCGAGGCTGCGGTCCGCACCAAAGTGGCGCTCCGTCGAGTGGAACCGCGCCTGAAGTGCCCAGACCTCTTCGGCAGCCGCGGCCAACTCCTGCCGCATGCGCGTGACGGAGTCCGGTTCAAGAAAGCAGACGTCGGCGTCCAGGAACAGGTAGAAGTCCGGGGCCGGGTGGTCGAGGACGTACCGGCGCAAGAGGTCGCCGTGACTGTTGATTCGGCCCCCGGGACCGAACCCCGACTGAGCGAACTCGATCCCCCGCTCCTGGCAGTACCTCTTGAGGGAGCCGGCGTCGTCGTCGTCCGAGGCATTGTCCACCACCGTCAGCCGCAGCAGGCCGGCGTGGTCCGGCTGCAGGTGGTGAAGAGAGTGCAGCGCAAGCAGCGTGAACAGTGAGGTGTTGTGGTTGACGACGACTGCTTCTATCAAAGGGAGCCGGCGTGCGATGCCAGCTGAGCGAGCAGCGCCGTCAGCGCCTGGGCACGGTGCGACGCCCTGTTCTTGGTCGAAGGGTCGAGCTCGGCGGCAGTCTGCGTCTCCCCCACCGGGACGAACACCGGGTCGTAACCGAAGCCGCCGGTCCCCCGCGGCTCCAGGATGATGCGCCCGGCCCAGGACCCTTCGCCCACCACCTCGGCCCCCGACGGAAGGAGCAGGACGGCGGCGGCGCGGTAGCGGGCGGTCAGACGTTCCTCGGGAAGCTGCGCGGCCAGGCGCAGGAGCTTGCTGGTGTTGTCGTCGTCGGTGGCCGACGGTCCGGCGAACCTGGCGGAGTGGACCCCCGGCAGCCCGTTGAGCCCGTCGACTTCAAGGCCGGCGTCCTCCGTAAGGCAGGGGCGGCCCGTGAGCCGGACCGCAGCGGCGGCCTTCAGCCGCGCATTCTCCAAAAACGACTCGCCCGTCTCCTCGTGGCCGATCCACATCGCGACGACCTCGGCATCCAGCGGGGACTGCTCCAGGATCGCCCGGACCTCGCGGACCTTGCCCGGATTGGACGTCGCCAGCACGACTTTCATTCGTCCAGGACGGCTTTCTGGAGCGTCACGAGCTCGGATATGCCCGCTGTCGCCACGACGAGCATCTCGTCCAGGGCCGGACGAGAGAACGGCTTGCCCTCCGCGGTCCCCTGGACCTCCACGAACTCGCCCGACCCGGTCATCACGACGTTCATGTCCACCTCGGCTCGGGAGTCCTCGTCGAAATCCAGGTCGAGGCACGGCAGGCCGTTGATGATCCCGACGCTCACCGCCGCCACGTGGTCGGTGATCGGGAGCTCGTCGATGATCATCTGCTCCTGCATGTGCCGCATCGCGTCGTAGAGCGCGATGAAGCCGCCCGTGATGGACGCCGTCCGTGTTCCGGCGTCGGCGACTATGCAGTCGCAGTCGACGGTGACGGTGCGCTCACCCAGGGCCTTCAGGTTCACGACGGAGCGCAGGGAGCGTCCGATCAGGCGCTGGATCTCGTGGGTGCGGCCCCCGGGGCGTCCTCGATTGACCTCGCGCTGGGTTCGGTCCCTGGTCGCCCGTGGGAGCATTGAGTACTCGGCGGTCACCCACCCGCGGCCGGTGCCCTTGAGCCATGGCTGGGGGCGATCCTCCACCGACGCGGCGCACAGGACGCGGGTGCGTCCGAACTCAACCAGGCACGACCCTTCGGCGTGATCGAGGTAGTTTCGGCGCATCCGCACCGCCCTGAGCTGGTCGGGGGCGCGCGAGTCCGGACGCTTGTACGGCTTCATCTCCGCGCCAGTGTTCCAGATCAAGCGGTTTCCAGGGACCACGCCCCGGACGCAGTGCGCCGAGCCCGGCCCGCCGAGGACTCGATTCGCACGCCGGAGCCTGAGCGGCGCCAGTTGATGACCAGAGCCTCCGCGCCCTCGTCCGGCGCCACCACCAACGCCGTCTCCGTCACCTCGGCCCCGGGCACTCTCAGCCATGAGTGCGGAAGGAAGCCGCAGGCAACCAGACAGCCGTCGCCGGAAACCCAGCCCGTCATCCAGGCCCCGCTCCTCGGCGGGACGACGTAGCAGGCCCAGTGCACCTCGCGCGGCACGATGTCGGTGTGCAGGCGCAATGACTTCTCGGCGACCGACCGCAGCCGCCGGGTGGAGATCTCGTACAGCTTGAGTTCGGACTGCGGCCTGTCCGTCCTGTAGTCGGCCGACGGACGCCACGTCAGAGCGTCCGAACGTCGCGTCAGGTCCAACGCCAAAACCGTCCTCAGCTCGTCGGGCAGCGACGCCACAACCGCCTGCCGCTCAAAGCGGTCCAGGAGCGCGCGAAGAGACCCCTTGGCAACCGGCGAGACGAGCTTTGCCGCGTGCGCGAGGTTGGCTCTGCGGTGACGCGGAAACTCCACGTCCATCCCCCGGGGGCCCAGCAGTGCCACCGCGGCGTGCGGGTAATCCCAGGCGCTCTGCCAGGCGTGCAGCAGCCAGAGGCACTCGGGCGTCTCACCCCCGATCGCCGCGAGCGTCCGCTCGGCCTCCGGGTCGTGGTCGTCCAGAGTCAGCACGCCCTGGTGCCACGTCACGTGGTGGGTAGAGCCGGAGCAGCGGACCTCAGCGCCTACGGCGGGAACCCCGTGCGGCCACACGCCTGCGATCAGACCGTGTACGTGGTGCCCTCGGCCGCCGCTTCGACGGAGCCGGTGTACGCGGAAGCCGCCTCCTGGACAGCGGCCTCCAGCGGGATAGTCGGCCAGACATGCGTCAGCAACAACCGCGGCGCGCCCGCCTTCTGGGCCATCTGGCCGGCCTCCTCGGCCCACATGTGGATGTCCGGCGGCGAGGGCATCGGGTGGACGAACGTCGCCTCGCACAGCAGAAGGTCGGCGTCGCGGCAGCAGTCGGCCAGTTCGGGGAAAGGCGCGGTGTCGGACGTGTAGACGAAAGTCCTGTCTCCCTCGCTTATGCGGTAGCCGTACGTCTCCACGGGGTGAACCGTCCTGAACGGCTCAAATCGCAGGTCCCCGACCTCGAAGACCGGCCCGGTCGTGCTGAAGTCGAAGACACGCCGGAAGATGTCGATCGAGCCCGACCCCAGGGGGGCCGAGACTATGGGCGGGACGTCCGGCGGTGCGTACACCGGGAAGTCCTGGACGGGCTCGTCGGCGAAGCCCAGCCCGTACATGAACGGAAGCACGTCCGAGATGTGGTCCGCGTGCGAGTGAGAGATCACCAGCGCGTCGAGGTCAAAGCAGGACACATGCTCCAGCAGGCGCGACAACGTCCCGTTGCCGGCGTCCAGCCACACGGTCGCGTTCTCGCCGCGGACCAGAAAGCCCGAGCAGGCTCCACCCGCGCGAGGGCATGCCGCACCGGTGCCGAGGATGGTCACGCGCATCGGTCATGCCGGGCTCCCGGCCCGGCGCCCCCTTCCGAGTGGTCTTGTCCCACTATTCCAATGGATGCCGCTTCACCGCCGCAATCTCGGGACCCAGAAACCGATGGCCCAGACGCTGGAACTCCTCCTCGTCGCCCGAGGACAGGAACTCGTAGACCGGCGCCTCCCGCGTGTGTCGCTGAAGGTCGTTGGCGGCCAGGACCGTGTAGACATCCTTCGCGGTCTCCTCCGCCGAAGACACCAGCAGCACGTCCGGTCCCATCACGTACTGAATCGTCGCCGACAGCAGCGGGTAGTGGGTACAGCCCAGGATGAGCGTGTCCACGCCGGCCTCCTTGAGGGGGCCCAGGTATTCGCCGGCTACACCGAGCACCGCGTCGCCAGTCGTCTCTCCCGACTCCGCCAGCTCGACGAACCGCGGGCAAGCCTGGTGGAAGACCTCCACCGGCCTGCGGGTCAGGCGGATCGCCTCGTCGTACTGAGCCGACTCGATCGTCGCCTGGGTGCCGATCACGCCGATTCGCTTGTTGCGCGTGAGCCGGACGGCCGTCTGGGCGGGCGGGTTGATGACGGTGATCATCGGGACGGG
>DATLNZ010000075.1 GCA_035536535.1 Actinomycetota bacterium
GGAGGCGTACGCGATCATCTGGGTGACCTGGGTGGTCTCCAGCACCGACCCCAGGTCCTCGATGGACAGGTTGATCGCGTTGTCGAACATGACCTCGAGCTCCGAGTCGCGGTTCATGTACCCCATCGTGAGCTTGAACAGGAACCGGTCCAGCTGCGCCTCAGGCAGCGGGAAGGTTCCCGCCAGCTCGACCGGGTTCTGGGTAGCCAGGACGAAGAACGGTCGCGGCAGCGGGTGCGAGAACCCGTCCGCTGATACGTGCCGCTCCGCCATGGCCTCCAGGAGTGCCGACTGGGTCTTGGGCGTCGCCCGGTTCACCTCGTCGGCCAGGAGGATGTTCGAGAAGATGGGCCCCTTCTGAAACTCGAACACGCCCCTCTTCTGATCCAGGATCGAGGACCCCGTGATGTCGGCGGGGAGCATGTCCGGTGTGCATTGGACGCGGTTGACGGTGGCGTTGATCGACTGTGCGATGGCCCGGGCCAGCATCGACTTGCCCGTCCCCGGCACGTCCTCGAACAGGATGTGGCCTTCGCAGAGGATGGCCACCAGCGACAGCCGCACCACGTCTGACTTGCCCTTGATGACCGTCTCGATGTTCGCGACGATCTCTTCGTAGTTCGCCTTAAACGACTTGGCGTTGAGCTTTCCGTCGTAGGATCCGGACCCTGATCCCCTGCTGCGCGGTGGCCGCTTGCTCATCAAGCCTCCTGTGCGAAAAAGTCGCCCCGCAGGGGGCCGTAGGCCGTTTGCGGCCACGCCACCTGCGCTGGAAGCCGAAAGCATAGCAAAAGGTCCCGGAAGGCCATACCCGTCGCCGCCGCGAGCACAGAGGCCCGCGTCAAGTGCCGTCAGGACGGGGCGGCAGAAGCCCGGCCGGGGCTTCCAGAAAGGGAAAACGGCCGACGGGAAAGGCCTCCGGCCCCGTTTCTAGGGGTGTACCGCGGAAAGGGAAGCCGCGGACAGGGGCACTGAGGGAGGTTACTCAAGATGGACTTCGCGATGCCTGTCGCGTGGGGGGAGGACAGCCGCGGCTTCTGGACAAAGCGCAAGCGGTCGGCCGTCAGCCTGCTCACCGTACTTTCGCTGGTCACAGGCGTCGCTGTGGCCTACAAACTGTTCACCAGCGCGATCCCCAACAACGTCGTCCGGGACGCCTCGACCTTCAACTACGAGGTCTGGAAGCGGGACGCGAACCTGCGCCCCGACCCCGACGAGGAGTTCATCAACACCGCCGGCTGCGCCAGCACCAGCCAGCCCGGCTGCACCACCACCTACGGCGCTACCGCGATCTACGAAGACGGGATCGACACGTTCCCCGGCGACACGCGCACGGTCGAGGTGAGGCTGGACAACACGAACTCGATGCCCGCAAAGGACGCGACCTTCTACGTGTACATCAGGGACATCAGCGTCATCGGGTGCGTGGATGGCGGCGGGAACCCTAGGTCGTGCTCGGCTCCCGGTTCAACTCCCCAGGTGATCGGACAGCCCAGCAACGCCGCCAACGCCTTTATCGCCTTCTGGACCTTTTCGGTGGACAAGGAGAGCGTGTACCACGCCGACAGCACCGAATTGAACGGCGACGACCACGGCCTGGCCAGGAATCCGCCGAATCTGAACGGCGACCCGGACAACCGGACGATCCGCGACTACGTCCAGTCCTGCGAAGGCGGGCTGAAGGGGTTCGTCCAGTCGGCCCCCTGCGACCTCGGCACGGTCAAGGCCTTCGGGTCCGAGGACGCGACGGGCGCCCGCACCGACCAGAGGTACTACGAGTTCAACCTCACCGAGGAGGACAACCAGACAGACCAGTCGGCCTTTAAGGGATGGAAGCTGAACTTCAGCCTCGTCTTCCAGGCCCGGGTGCCGGCTGTGCAGGAGGTGGCTGCGATCGGCGCCAGGTAGGCGGCCTCGCAGTTCCGGACTTCCCTCGGGAGGGGCCCCACATCGGGGTCCCTCCCGTCATTTTGCGGATCTTGGGCTCCCCCCGGTCCCCTGGGCGGAGCGAATGGCCCATCGATACCCGGGCCGGGTCGCGGCGAAACTGCGGTGGTCCGCTTCCCAGCCGACCCCCAAATGAGAGAAGATTGTGTCCGCGGAGCCGTATCCTCTGCGTCAGTGGGTCGTTTGAGCAACTAGAGGCACTAGTTCTGCCGGGCCGGTCCCCCAGGGGGCCCGGGGGATAGGCCAAGGACCGATCGGAGTGATATTCAGATGATGCGGGGGATTAAGAAGGTAGCCGCGGCGGCCGCAGCCATGGCAGTGGTCGCTTTGCTCGCGCCGAGGGCGCAAGCGCAGGTACCGATCCAGGATGCCGTGATCAACGGCTACGCGACCGGCTCGGTCTTCCACCTGGATGCAATTTCAGGCGTTCTGCCGGCCCCGGCCGCGGGACGGCTCGTGAACGTGGACGAGGCGTTCTCTGGCGCTTCGGTCGCCTCTCGGGGCATGACCAATCAGATCCAGAACGAGATGCAGCGTGTCGTTCAGAGGATCTCCGCCGCCCACAAGACCCAGGCAAGAGGCGCGGGTCTGGAAGTAGGCGCGCTCTTGAATCCGCCCTCGGCGGACACGCAGATAGCTCTGGACGGCAGGGCGGAAGCATTCGCCCCACCGTCCACCGGCCTGATCACCGAAGAGGTGGGGCCCATCCGGGTCGATGACGTCGTCTACGCCTCAACCCTCCGTGGGCAGGCGCAGGCACGCTGGCTGGACGCGGCCTGCATCCTGGGCTCCGATCTCAGCTACGGGCTCGGATACGCCGAGGACGCCCAGCTGCTCGACACCGGCGGGGACACCAACCCGGTGACGCTCGACCAGCCTCTGCTCTCTTCCGACGCCCCGCAGTCCCCTGCGGGCGGCGAGCGGGCGGTGGCTCAGTCGGTGTCGCGCACCAAGCTGGTCCGCCAGACCAATCGCAGCGGTGCGTTCATCGGGAACAACTTCGGCCTCATGAGCGAGGTCCGCGAGACGATCGCCCCGGTCACGCTGTTCAGGGGCACGCCCAACCAGACCACCATCGAGATAGCCGGCGAGTGGGTTCTGCGGGCGGTGGCCTCCGGAGTCCCGGGCGGCGCGTACATCCACTACGGACCGGGCACCGTCTCTCCGGAGACGCCCCTCATCCGGATCATCAATGCTGCCGGACAGGTCACCACTCAGTTGACCAGTCAGGGGATCGCACTGCTCGGACCGACCGGCCTGGTCGTGCCCCTGCCGAACAACGTCGGTGAGATCGTCATCGGCGAGGACCCGCGGGCCATCGGTGGGAACGCAAGCAGCGCAGTGACGGAAGCCCCGGATGGCACCGTCGCATCCGGTGCCGTGGACGTGGTGCGGGTGAAGCTGCTCGAGACCCGCAACCCAGCGGGCGAGGTCGTTTCCAAGGTGGAGGACCTGCGCATCGGTCACATGGAAGTGTCCGCGCAGGTTCCGACGGGCGGCGTCTCGTGCCCGCTTCCGGTCACGAAGAGCGCGAACCCGCAGGAAGTCGACGTCGACCAGACCTTCTCGACGCCGATCACCGTCATGAACCCCTACGACTGCGACCTGACCAACATCACGGTTACCGACGAGATCACCACGACGCAGGGTGGGACCTTCCGGGTGCAGAGCACGAATCCCACGGCATCGCAGTCACCGTCGGGCGACAACCTGTCCTCGGGCACGATCGTGTGGACGGATCCGGGGCCGATCAGGCCCGGTGACAGCCGGACCTACACGGCAGTGATCCAGGCGCGATCCGCCGGACGGATCGAGGACCTGGCGTCTGTCACGGCCACCCTTGCCAACTGCAGCGGTGAGAGCGCGGCGCTGGCGGGTTCCGCAGTCGGTGTCGCGGGAGCATCCGCGGCCGGCGGCTCCGGCAGGGTTAGCGTGCCGGTCGGTCAGGTCCTCGGGGCCACGCTGGCTAGGACCGGTCCTGTCCAGACCGCGGCCGCCGCGGGTGGGCTCGGGCTGATCGTCCTGTCGGGCATCGGGCTGTACACCCGGCGCCGGATCGTCTAGCAACCTGGTACTGAAGAGGGCCGGACCTTCGGGTCCGGCCCTCTTTGATTTCAGGATCCGGTGGTCCGCCAGTCAGCGGCGTTCCAAAGCGGTCCGGCCGCGGATCCGGTGGAGTGAGGTCCGGAGATGCCCCCACGGGAGACCGTCCAGGCGCGGACACGGGCGAGAGGGACCACGAGCCGTGAAGCAGCCAGCCGCTCCTGGACCTTCAGCCACTCGGCCTTCGGGAGGCCGGGCTGGGGACCTCCGCGCAACTTGCGGACATCGGCCGCGCTCTCGGCGGCATCCAGAATCGGCGTCAGGTCCGGCACCTGTATGGGCGGTGCGGCGTACACGGACGCGTCCGCTGCGTCGGCCCCCGACCTCAGGACCAGCATCGCGTCCGCCCGCCCTTCGGGAAGCCACTCGCGTTCGTACCGAAGGGGCTCCACCCCGATCAGCTCGACGTGCACACCCACCTCCCTCATTCGGAAATGGATGAACCTCGCGAGCGAGGCGGCCGCGGACGATCCATTCGCGTAGGCCAGCTCGAAGGTGGCCGCGGTGCCGCCCTTCGTGAACTTGTCGCCGGACTTTTTGAACCCGGCTCCCTGCAGTGCCTTGCGCGCCGCGTCCACCCCACCTGGCTTCCAAGGGCCGTCTATCGCCGGACGCCCCTCGGCCCGGGGGCCGAGCACCGGGAACTGGTGCGGGATCCCGTTAGCCTGCTGGCCGGTGTCCTCCAGCAGCTCGGCCACGAGCGCCCTGTCCGCCACGTGACCGGCGGCTTCTGCGAGAACCTCGCGTCCCTTCAGCCGGGCCGGGCTGAAGTCCAGCTCCCACCAGGTGCTCCCCCACGGTCCGGACGCGCCGGGACCTCCCGTGAGGGGGCCATCGGTCGGAGCAAAGCCCCGAGCGCCGGATCGGGCCCCGAAATTCGGTTCCCCCGGCGCGTAGGCGGCGTCGAGCTCACCCTTGGACAGCAGTTGTAGGCGCGCCTCTTCGTCGCGGACGAACGTCACGTCTATGGCCTCGACCCCCGCGCTCTTGCCCCAATAGCCCGGATTGCGCCTCAGCCGGATCGACAAGCCGCGGGTCCAGCCTTCGAACGCGAACGGGCCGCCCGAGACCGTGGGCCCGTTCTCCCACGCCGGTGAGTACGCGTGCGCCGGCAGGATCGGGTCGTCGATGGAGAACAGCGCCCACCACCTCCGGACCGGACGGTGGAAGTGGAGCGTGAGGCGGCGCGGCCCCTGGACCTGGACGTCTTTGAGCAGCCGGTACCGCCCCGCACCGGGCCCGGCCTTCAGCCGCTCCCACGTAAACCGGACGTCCTCGGCCGTGATGGGCTTGCCGTCGCTCCAGGAGGCCTTGCGCAGCCTCAGCGCCACCGAAAAGGGGTCCGTCTTGAAGTCCCGGGGTGCGGGCCAGGCCTCCGCGAGGTCGGGGGCCGGGCGCATGGCGGCGTCCATCCTGAAAAGCGAGGGCAGGACGGGGCGCAGGATGTCCCGGGTGGGGCGTGAGCCGCCTGCGCGCGCCACCGGGTCAAGCGTCGGGGGCTCCCACGGGTAGCCGAACCGGATGGTGCCGGTGGGCGGGGGGCCGACGGGCGACGGCTCGGGCGGCTTGGGATCGCTCGGACACGCAGAGGCAGCCAGCAGTACCAGGGCCAGGCACAGCCTGGTCGGGCGCCCACGTCGGGCGCTCAAGACGTCTCGCGGGGGCGCCCAAACGACAGGCGCGCGAAATTCGTGAGGCCGAGGCCGTCGACGGCCGGACCCCCGGAGGCGCGCAGTCGCAGGTCCATGGCGGCGCTGGACCGGTACCACAGCAGCGGCAACACCGGCAGATCGGCCAGGATCGCCTCCTCGGCCTTCGCAAACCGGCGGACGCGGTCCCCCGGCTCGACCGTCCGGCGAGCCTCTGCCAGAAGCCTGTCCACCTCCGGGTTGGCATAGCGCATGAAGTTGTCGCGGGCCGTGGATGCGAACAGCGGGAACAGAAGGCCGTCGGCCGCCGGGTATGCGGGGACCCACCCGAACTGGAAGAGGTCCAGGTCACCGGAGTCCAGCCCTTTGACGTGATCCAGCACGGGGCGCTTCACCACGCGCGCCGTCACCCCGGCAGCCCCGAAGGCCTTGGCCAGCGCCTCGCCCACCGCCGGGTTGCTCCCCTCCTCCGGGACTCCGATCGTGATTTCGGGCGGCCCGTCCGGGAACGCCTCTGCGATCTTGGCTCGGGCGGCGTCGGCGTCGTGGAGGCAGACGGCCGCGCAGGGGCGCGCCCGGCCTCCGGGCAGAGCGGGGGACGTGAGCCCCAGCGCCGGGTCGCGCGTGCCCTCGAAGATGGCGGAGGCGATGCCGGAGCGGTCGGCGGCCATGCTCAGCCCCTGCCGGAACGCCAGCATCTTCATGCCCCGGGCGCTTCTGAGGTTGAACCCGAAGAAGTACAACCCCGTGGTGCGGGCGAACCCGTCGTCGCCGAACTTGCGGCGCGCCTGCCGGGCGCGGTTGGCAGGGACACTCGCGTAGTGGAGCTTGCCCTGCAGCAGGTCCAGGTACCCGCCTGCTTCGTCCCTGGTGCCGATGACCCGAACCCGCCTGATCGCGGGCTGGCGGCCCCAGTAGCCCCCGAAGGCCTCCAACCGCATGCCTCCGCCGTCCCAGGCCTCAGCGACCGTGTAGGGGCCGGTTCCGACGGGCTTCTCGCCGAACTGGCGGTGCTCGCTGCGTATCTCCGCCTCCGGGACAACCGACGCCGCGGGATGTCCCAGGACGGACGGGAAGTCCGCCCACGGCTCGCTCAGAGCGATGCTGACGGTCGAGTCCCCCAGGGCGGCGACCCCCGCGAGGATGTCGGACTTGCACCCGCCGGCGACGTCCGGGTACCCGACCACCAGCGACAGCAGATACGAGGGCGCACCCCGCGTGGGCGAGGCCTCGGGAGCGCACGCCGCACGGGCCAGACGGCTCAGCGAGAAGACGACGTCCGACGCCTTGACCGGGGTCCCGTCGTGGAACCGGACGTCCTTTCTGAGCAGGAACGTGAAGGTGCGGGCGTCCGGCGAGACGGTCCATCCTGACGCGAGCCCCGGCTTGGGCTCCAGGGTCCTGGGGTCGTGGGACACCAGCCCTTCGAAGATCTGCCGCCGAACGAGGGTCTCTCCCCGCTCGCCCTCGAGCGCCTCGACGGCCAGCGGGTCGAGCGAACCGACGGTCCGGACCCCCACCCGCAGCTCGGAGGGAGGCCGTGCCGGCGGCTCCGAGTCGGTGCACGCCGAGGCGGCCAGCGCGAGCGCGCAGGTGGCGGCGAGCCGGCGCACCGGCTAGGTCAGGCGGAGGCCGAGCAGCAGCGTCGTAGTCGCGAACAGCAGGGCGGCCACGACCGTGATGCGGTCCAGGTTGCGCTCCATCTGTCCGGCCCCGCCCAGCGCTCCCCCGCCGCCACCGAAAACGTCGGACAGGCCGGTGCCACGTCCCGAGTGCAGCAGGATGAGCGCCACCAGGATCAGCGACACGATGACGTGGAGGACTATGAGGGCGATGTTGATCATGCTGGGATTCTAGCCGAGACACCGGCGGCGGTCGGGGCGCGTCACTGCCGGGCGAGCTCGACGAGCATCGGCAGGATCTCGGTGCCACGCAGCCGCCCAAGGGCACCCGAGGCAGCTTCGGCCTCCGAGTATCCGCGGCAGCCGTCGGGGGAAACGCCGGGACCCGCGATCACCAGGGGAACCGGATCCGCCGTGTGCGCCTTGCGCACGCAGGACGTGGAGTGGTCCGCCGTGACGGCCAGGATCACCTGGGGGCCGAGGCCCGGCAGCAGGGTCCCGAAATAGCCCTCGTCGATGGCCTCGATGACGTCGCGCTTGTCCTCCGCGCGGCCGTCGTGCGCGGGCACGTCCGGCCCCTTGATGTGGACGTACAGGACGTCGTAGCCCTCCAGCGTGGCCAGCGTCTGCTCGGCCAGCCTCGCGTAGGCGGCAGGGTCCTCGCCGGAAGCCTCGACGTGGACAGGGGCCATGCCGGTGACCCTGGCGATGCCGATCTCCACCGGCATCTCGGCGAAGCACGCGAACGACATGCCGAATCGCTCCTGCAGCGACTCGACTTGCGGTATGTGGTCCCCGGAGTCGCGCAGCAGCACCACGTTTCCCGGGGGCCGTCCGCGCCGGACACGCGCCGCGTTGACGTCGTGGGAGTCCAAGAGCTTGCGCGACTGGTTCGTCCACTCGTTTGTCAGGGCCGCGCCGAGCCTGGAGCCGGCGGTGTCGTCCAGCGACTCGCAGCTTTTCACGAGCGGCTCGAACGTCTCCAGCGCGATCCCCAGGGGGCCGCGGCGCTCGTAGGCGGGGTCGCTGTTGGAGATCTCGGCGGACAGAGGCGAGGACGCGCGCAGGTGAAGGACCCCCCGGTGCTCGGACGTCGCGAGAAACCGCGCCTCGGCTCCCTCCAGCCGGACACCCTCGTTGACGGCATCGGCCAGTGACCGCGCCTCCGAGTCGGACAGGTCGCGTCCCGCCCGCCGGTCGGAGATCCGACCGTCGTCGCCGAGGGTCGCGAAGTTGGCCCTCCAGGCGAGATCCCCCGGACGCATCTCGATGCCGGCTCCCAGGGCTTCCAGGGGGCCCCTTCCGGCGTGGTGGGTGCGGGGGTCGTAGCCGAGGATCGAGAAGACGGCGATGTCCGACTCGGGGGCGATGTCCTCGCCTACCGTGACGACCGTGCCGCTGCGTCCCCGCTGGGCCACGGAGTCGAGATTCGGCGTGCGGGCGGCCTCCAGGGGGGTGCGGCCGCCCAGGGACGGTACGGGGTCGTCGCCGAGGCCGTCGAGGATCACGTAGCAGATCGACTTCGGCATCAGTAGCGGACGATCATCGCAAACGACTTCGGCTCCAGGGCGGCGCCGCCGACGAGCGCGCCGTCGACGTCGGGCTGCGCCATGAACGACGCGATGTTCCCGGGGCTTACGCTGCCGCCGTACTGGATGCGGGTGGCCTGGGCGGAGTCGCCCGCCAGCTCGCCGAGCACCGATCGGATGAACGCGCAGGTGGACTGGGCGTCCTCAGGTGTGGCTGCCCGTCCGGACCCGATCGCCCAGACCGGCTCGTAGGCCACGACCAGACGGCCGATGGAGGCCGGGTCGATCCCGGACAATGCGGCGCGCACCTGACGCCCCACGATCTCCTCGGTGCGGGTGGCCTCGCGTTCATCCAGGGTCTCGCCCACGCACAGGATCGGCAGGAGGTCCTGGGCCAGGGCCGACTTGACCTTCCTTGCCACCCACTCGTCCGTCTCGCCAAGCAGCTGGCGGCGCTCAGAGTGGCCGAGGATCACGTACCTGCAGTGCATGGCCTTGAGAAAGGCCCCGGACACCTCTCCGGTGTACGCGCCCGACGGCTCCCAGTGCATGTTCTGCGCTCCCAGGGCGACCGGTATGTGCTCCTCCTCAACGACGATCTGCACGGACCGCAGGGCCGTGAAAGGCGGGCACACCACGATCTCCACGCGGTCGTAGTCGCGCTCCTCGAGCTCGTAGCTCAAAGTCCGGACGAGCGAGATCGCCTCGGTGTGGGTCTTGTTCATCTTCCAGTTGCCGGCTATGACCGGACGTCGCGCCATGTAATCCCTCACTGGCCGGGGGCAGTCCGAGATTCTACCGGCGGCCCCCGTCCGGACCGCCCGCGCGCGCCGCCGCCTGCTCCAGGGCCTGGATCCCCGGCAGCTTCCTGCCTTCGAGGAACTCAAGCGAGGCGCCGCCGCCGGTGCTCATAAAGTCGATCCGCTCCGAAAGCCCCCCGGTGCCGGCAAGCGCGGCGGCCGTGTCGCCGCCGCCGGTGACCGTGAACCCCTTGCACGCCGCGGCGGCTTCGGCGACCGCCCGGGTACCGGCCGCGAAGGGCTCCTTCTCGAAGACGCCCATCGGTCCGTTCCAGAACAGGGTCCCCGCTCCGGCGACCACCTCGGAGAACTGCGCCGCCGTCCGGGGGCCGATGTCCAGGCCCATCGCGTCCGGGGGCATGGACGCCACGGGCACGCTCCGGCCGCTGGAGTCATCGGGGGACCCGGCCACCACGACATCGGACGGGATCACGATCCTTCCGCCCGCATCGTCCATCAGGGACTTCACGTCCTGCACGCGGTCCTTTTCGAGCAGCGACCTGCCGACCTCGTGTCCCGCGGCGGCCAGGAACGTAAAGCACATCCCGCCGCCGACCAGGATCGTGTCGGCCCGGGCCAACAGGTTCCTGATCACGCCGAGCTTGTCCGAGACCTTGGCGCCGCCCAGGACGACCACGAAAGGCCGGTCCGGCGGCTCCAGGAGCCGGGACAGCGTCCGCACCTCACCGGACAGCAGCGATCCGGCGGCGGACGGCAAAAGCGCCGGCACGCCCACCACGGAGGCGTGCGCCCGGTGGCTGGAGCCGAAAGCGTCGTTGACGTAGAAGCCGGCCAGCGCGGCGAGCTGCACGGCCAGCTGCGGGTCATTTGCCGTCTCACCCGGTTCAAACCGCAGGTTCTCCAGCATCAGGACCTCACCGGGCGCCAGATCGGCCGCGGCCGCCGCGGCTTCAGGCCCGGCCACCTCCCGCACGCTGCGGACGGGGACACCGGCCGCGGCCGACAGGGCCTGAGCCACGGGGGCTGTAATCAGCGACTCGTCACGGCCCTCCGGGCGGCCGAGGTGGGAGCAGACGACCACGCGGCAGCCCGCGGCGGTGAGACGGCCGAGTGTGGGCAGAAACGACCTGATGCGGAAGTCGTCGGCCACCCGCCCG
>DATLNZ010000076.1 GCA_035536535.1 Actinomycetota bacterium
GGAGGCACTGGGCTCCGGCGGCACCGTGATCCTGCTTGGCCCGGCGGTGGCGGCGGACCCCGCCGCGCTTGGCGCCTGGAACGCGGTCGCGGACGCGTGTGGTGCGCGCGTCGGATGGGCACCCAGGCGCGCCGGCGAGTCCGGCGCCCTGGCCGCCGGTGCGCACCCGGAACTGCTGCCGGGGTGGCGTCCGGTCGCCGACTCGGCTTTGCGCTCGGAGGTGGAGTCGGCGTGGGGAGGTCCGGTTCCCGAGCAGCCCGGTGAGGACACAGCCGCCGTGCTGTCGCGCGCCCGCTCCGGGGGACTGGACCTGCTCTGGCTTGTCGGCGCGGACGTCCTCGGCGACGTTCCGGACGCCCGGCTGGGGGCCGAGGCGCTCGTGGGGGCCGGGTACGTTGTCGTCCAGGACGTCCAGAGCTCCGACCTGGTGGAGTTCGCGGACCTGCTCCTGCCCGCGGCGGCTTTCGCCGAGCGTGACGGCACGCTCACCGACTGGGAAGGCCGCAGGCAGCCGATCCAGGCCGGAGTGGACCCGCCCGGGTCGGCCCGTGCGGACTACGCGATCTTGTCGGAGTGCGCGCGCAGGCTCGGCCGCCCCATCGGCTGCCGGCGGCTGGGCGACGTGCAGGAGGAGCTGTCCGGGTTGCTCGACAGGCCGGCGTCGGCCGTCCCTGCGCCGGGCGTGGTGTCCATCCCCGATCCTCCGGTGACGCGCGACGGGTTCCCCCTGAGGCTTCTCACCTACCGCCTGCTCTACGATGCCGGGTCGCGCGTGCGCCGGACGGAGGAGATCGCCACGCTCACCCAGCAGCCCTATGCGGAGATGCACCCCGACGACGCGGCCATCGCCGGAGTCCAGGACGGGGCCATGGCCATCGTCACGTCCCGGCACGGGCGGCTGAGCGTGCCTGTCCGGGTGTCGGACACGGTGCGTCCGGGCGTGGTCTTCGTCCCTTACGCGCAGCCGGGTGCGCCGGCGCAGAACCTGCTGACGGTGGGGGACCGCTCTCCGGCCGTGCGGGTGGAGCCGCTGTAGATGGACGGCGCCCTGATCCTCATCGTCCTGGCGAAGACGGTCGTCGTCTTCGCGGTGATCCTCGTGCTCGTGATGCTCATCATCTGGGCCGAGCGCAAGGTGATCGCGGACATGCAGTCGCGCGTGGGCCCCAACCGCGCCGGGCCTTTCGGCCTGCTGCAGACCCTGGCCGACGGCATCAAGCTGTTCGCGAAGGAAGACATCATCCCGGACAAGGCCGATCGCCTGATCTTCACGATCGCGCCGATCCTGTCGATGGTCCCCGCCTTTCTGGCCTTCGCGGTGGTCCCTTTCGGGGACCGTCTGCACGCCGGGGGCCGGGACATCTTCTTCCAGCTGGCCGACCTCAACGTCGGAGTCCTCTTCTTCCTGGCGATGGGGTCCATGTCCGTCTACGGCATCGCGCTCGCCGGGTGGTCGTCCGGTTCCAAGTACCCGCTGCTGGGCGCAGTCCGGTCCACCGCGCAGCTGATCAGCTACGAGATCGCGATGGGGCTGGCCGTCGTCCCGGTCGTCATGTCCACGGGAGAAAACGGGCTGTCCACCCGCGCGATCGTCGCCGCCCAGCAGCCGCGTTGGTTCATCCTCGTTCAGGCACCGGCGTTTATAGCCTTCCTTCTCGCCGGCATCGCCGAGACCAACCGGGCCCCCTTCGACCTGCCGGAGGCCGAGACCGAGCTGGTGGCCGGCTACCACCTCGAGTACTCCGGCGTGAAGTTCGCCCTGTTCTTCCTGGCCGAGTACATCCACGTCGTGACGATCTCCGCCATGGCCGTGACGCTTTTCCTCGGCGGCTGGCTCGGCCCCGCTCCGGACTTCCTGCCGTGGCTGTGGCCGATGCTGTGGTTTGTGGGAAAGACGGCTCTCTTCGTGTTCCTGTTCTTCTGGCTTCGCGCCTCCCTTCCCAGGCTTCGCTACGACCAGCTGATGACGATCGGGTGGAGGTACCTGATCCCCTTCGGGATCGTGTGGATCCCGCTGAGCGCGATGGGCCAGATCCTGCCGTCACGTGACTGGTTTCTGGCCATCGTCGGCGTCCTTCTGGGCCTGCTGCTTCTGAGCGTCTTCGTCCCCGCGGACAAAGACCGTGGTGCCCCAGGAGAAGACGTGGCCTCGGAAGCCGAAGACGCGCTGCAGCCGGCGTCCACCGGCGCTTCGACCCCCGGAGGTCCGTCGTGAGCACGCGTTCGGACGTGCGGCGCCGCGCCGGCTCGATGAAGCGGCAGGACTCGTTCTCTCCGGCCGCCTCGCTGCTCGCCCTCGGCAAGGGGATGTGGCTGACCCTGAAGCACTTCCTCGTGCGGCCCTCGGTGACCGTCGCCTACCCCTACGACAAGTCCATCCCGCCCTCGCGGGCGCACGGCAGGCACATTCTCAACCGCTACGAGGGGGGCCTGGAGAAGTGCATCGGGTGCGAGCTGTGCGCGGGGGCCTGCCCGGCCGACGCCATCCTCGTGATCGGTGCGGAGAACCCCCCGGAAGCCCCCGTGTCCCCCGGGGAGCGGTACGGCGCCGTCTACCAGATCAACATGCTGCGCTGTATCTTCTGCGGCCTTTGTGTCGAGGCTTGCCCTACCGACGCCATCACGATGACCACCTTCTTCGAAATGACGGACTTCACCCGCCAGGGCCTCATCTACTCCAAGCAGGACCTGCTCACGCACCCCCCGGACCTCGAGCGCGAGCGCTTCGGGTACCGCGGCACCCCGGGGATGCTGCCCGTCGGGACCAACGAGCAGCCGGGGATGGGATCGCTGCGGGGGACGGGCGCGCAAGGCGACGTTCGTGGCGGCGGCGGATCGCCGGACACCGGGCGGCCCGAGGGCGCGGCTAAGGTGCCCGTCGTCTGGCTGCCGGGCGATATGTGGCGCGGGGCGAGCGACTCAGACGTCGCATCGGGCCCCGGGGACATGCCCGAGTCACCGTCGGCAGGTGAGGTGGACCGTCCCGACACCGGGACAGACCGGACGACCGCAGGCGGCGCCAGCACATGACCCTGTTCATCATCTTCGGCGCGCTGGCCCTCGGCTCTGCCATCGCGATGTTGATCCAGCGCAATGCCGTGCACGCCGCCCTGCTGCTCGTGGTGAACCTCGTAGCGATCGCGGTGCTGTTCCTCGCGATGGGGGCCGAGTTTCTGTTCGCCGCGCAGATCATCGTCTACGCCGGGGCGATCATGGTGCTGTTCCTGTTCGTGATCATGCTGCTGGGGGTCGAGAAGTCAGAGTCGCTGGGGGAGCCGCGGAGATTTCAGCGGCGCCAGGCGGTGATGGGCATCCTCGCCGCCACGCCACTGGTCGCCGGGCTTTTCAGCGTCATGGTGTCGCCGCGGCTGTCGTCGGCTCCCGGCGACGTCCCCCGCGACTTCGGCTCGCCGCGCGCGCTGGGGGAGATCCTGTTTCGCAACTACCTGCTGCCATTCGAGGTGACCTCGCTGCTGCTTCTGGTCGCCGCGATCGGGATCCTCATGCTCGCCAAACGGCGCTCGTCGGACTGATGAACGGCGCACCGCCTCCCCCCGAGGACCGAGAGCCCGTGCGCGACGACGCACCGGGCGGCTCCCAGTCGCCCGGCGGACCGCCTTCGCCCGATCCGACGGCCCCCGGACCTGGCACCGAGGCTCCGACGGCCCCCAGGCCCGGCACCGAGGCTACGGCGCCGGCCCCCGGACCCGGCACCGAGGCTCCGGCGCCGGCCTACCCCGGCACGAGCCCGGTGACGGAGCCGTTCCCCGGCACCCTTCCCGTGGCCGCGTCCGAGCCACTCCCCGGCACGAGCCCGGTGGCTGAAGCCTCCCCCGCGGAGGCCGCGGCCGACTACCCGGGGACGCAGCCGGTGGAGCAGTCCCCGGTATCAGCGCCGCGCCCGGTCGCCGCGGGGCGCGGGCTCGGGATCAGCGCGGCCGTCCTGGCGCTGGGGGTTCTGGTGGCTGCGGTGTGGCTGCGCGATACCCCCGTCACGACGTCGCACTACCTGCTTCTGTCCATGATGCTGTTCGTCCTGGGGGCCGCCGGCGTGCTCCTGAGGCGCAACGCACTCATCCTGTTCATGTGCGTCGAGCTGATGCTCAACGCGGTCAACATCGCCTTTGTAGCTTTCTCGCGGATGCACGGAACCATGGACGGCCAGGTGGTCGTCCTGTTCGTGATGATCGTCGCGGCAGCCGAGGTGGCGGTGGGACTGGCGATCATCGTGTCCATCTTCCGACGGCGGCTGTCGGCCAACGTCGACGACCTGTCGCTTCTGCGCTGGTGACCCGATGAGGCACATCTGGCTGATCCCGCTGATCCCGCTGGCAAGTGCACTCGTCCTGCTCGCCCTTGGCCCCCGGGTGGCAAGAGCCGCGGGATGGGTGGGGTCTGCGGCCGTGGCGGCGGCGTTCGGTGTATCGCTGATGGCGTTCGGAGACCTGCTGTCCCAGGACGAGGGCAGCCGGTCCTACGTGCTTCGTCTGTTCGAGTGGGCGTCCGTGGGCGACCTCCGGATACCGATCTCGCTCAAGTGGGACCCGCTGGCGGCGGTCATGTGCCTCACCGTGACCGGAGTGGGCTTTCTCATTCACCTGTACTCGATCGAGTACATGCGCGACGACCCCAGGTTCGCCAGGTTTTTCGCCTACCTCAACCTGTTCGTCTTCTCGATGCTGACGCTCGTCCTGGGCGAGAGCCTGATAGTGCTGTTCGCCGGGTGGGAGCTGGTCGGACTGTGCTCGTACCTGCTCATAGGGTTCTGGTTTGAGCGGCCCGCCGCGGCGACCGCCGCCAAAAAGGCGTTTTTGGTCACCCGGATCGGCGACACGGGGTTTTTGATCGGCATCTTCCTCCTGTTCGCGACCCTCGGCACCCTGGACATCACCACGATCCTGCGCGCCGTCCAGGGCCACGAGCTCGCGGCGGGGACCGCAACCGCCGTTGCGCTGCTGCTGTTCGCCGGAGCGGTCGGCAAGTCCGCCCAGCTGCCCCTGTACGTGTGGCTTCCGGACGCCATGGAGGGCCCGACCCCCGTGTCGGCGCTGATCCACGCGGCCACGATGGTCACCGCAGGCGTCTACCTCGTGGTGAGGCTCAACCCGCTGTTTTTGATGTCCCCCACGGCGATGACCGTGGTAGCCGTGATTGGCGCCGCGACGATGATCTACACGGCGCTTCTGGCGGTGGCCGAGGACGACATCAAAAGGGTCCTCGCGTACTCGACGATCAGCCAGCTGGGCTACATGTTTCTGGCCGTGGGGGTCGGTGCGTTCGGCGCGGCGATCTTCCACCTCGTGACGCACGCGTTCTTCAAGGCGCTGCTGTTCCTTGCCGCCGGCTCTGTGATGCACGGCCTGGGCGGCGAGACGATGCTGGACAGGATGGGCGCGCTGCGGCGGTCGATGCCGCGCACCTTCGCACTCACGGCGATCGGCTGGGCCGCCATCAGCGGGATCCTTCCGTTCGCGGGGTTTTTCTCCAAGGACCTGATCGTCGCCTCAGTGTGGGCGTCGCACCGGACGGCCCTGTTCGTCATTGCGATCCTCGGCGCGGGGCTGACGGCCTTCTACATGAGCAGGCTGCTGTTCCTGGCCTTCGCCGGAAAGCAGCGCTGGTCGGAGGGGACCCACGCGCACGAGTCGCCTGCGCTGATGGTGCTGCCGATGGCCGTTCTCGCCGTCCTGTCGATCGGCGGGGGGCTGCTCAACCTGCCCGAGCCGTTCCCGCGTGCCGGGATGCTGGGGCACTTTTTGGCCCCCATCGTGGGGGAGGCCGAGCACCACGAGGGGGCCGCCGCCGTGACCGCGATCCTGTGGGCAATCGCAGCCACGGGCGTGGTCGCCGCGTGGTGGACGTACTCGTCCGGGCTGGAGCGACGCACGGCGCTGCGCCGCCGGCTGGGCCCGGTGTCCACGCTGCTGCGCAACAGGTTCTTCGTGGACGAGATTTACGCCACGCTCATCGTGGCGCCCGCGCGGCTGGTGGCCGCTTTCCTCGCCTACGTCTTCGACGCGCGCGTAGTGGACGGCCTGGTCAACGGCGCCGGCGGCGCGACGTCGTGGTCCGCCGCGGTGATGCGGCGGCTGCAGTCGGGGATGGTCCGCGCGTACGCGGTGGGCGTCCTGGCCGGAGGGGCCGCCCTGGTGGTCTGGTTCGCCTGGAGGGGCGTGTGACGGTCCGCGTGCGGAGGGTGTCCCCGTGAGTGGCCGTTTCCCCTGGCTGTCGCTGACGCTGCTGCTTCCGTTCGCGGGCGCCCTGGTGGTCGCGGCGCTGCCGGCGCGGTCCGAGCGCGCCATCCGTGGAACCGCGCTGGCGTGGTCGCTGGCGGCTTTCGCGGCTTCGCTCGGCGTGCTGGCGAATTTCGTCCCGGATTCCGGCGAGATGCAGATGGTGGAGAGGCTGAGCTGGCTGCCGCGGCTGGGGGCCCAGTACCACCTGGGGGTGGACGGGATCTCACTTTTCCTCGTCCTGCTCACGACTTTCCTGTTCCCGATCTGCCTGATCGCCTCGTGGGACCAGTCCCGGCGCGTGAAGCAGTTCGCGATCGTGATCCTGGCGACCGAAGGAGCCGTCCTCGGCGTCTTTTTGGCGCTGGACCTCCTGCTGTTCTATCTGTTCTGGGAGGGCGTCCTGATCCCGATGTACCTGCTGATCGGAATCTGGGGCTACGAGCGCCGCGTCTACGCCACCGTCAAGTTCTTCCTGTTCACGCTGCTGGGTGGACTGCTGATGCTCGTGGCCGTCGCCGCCCTGCACCTGGGCGTCCTCGATGCAACCGGCATCCGGACGTTCGACTACGAGAGGCTGAGGCAGGCCGCTCCCGCTCTGGCGCTGGGGACCCAGGCGTGGCTGTTCGCCGGCTTCGCGATGTCCTTCGGCGTCAAGATCCCGCTGTTCCCCGTGCACACCTGGCTCCCGGACGCACACACGGAGGCTCCCACCGCGGGCTCGGTGATCCTGGCCGGGGTCCTTCTGAAGATGGGTGCCTACGGCTTTATCCGTTTTGCGATCCCGCTGTTCCCGGACGCCGCCGCGGCAGCCGCGCCGGTCATGATCGTCCTCGCGGTGATCGGCATTCTCTACGGAGCCGCGGTCTCCGTGGTGCAGTCCGACCTGAAGCGGCTGGTCGCATACTCGTCGGTCAGCCACATGGGTTTCATAGTCCTCGGAATGTTCGCCTTCAGTATCCAGGCGGCCCAGGGGGCCACCTTGCAGATGATCAACCACGGCCTTTCGACCGGGGCGTTGTTCCTCCTCGTCGGGATGCTGTACTCGCGCCGGCACAGCAGGGCGATTGCCGACTTCGGCGGGATCGGCGCGTCGGCCCCCGTGTTGTCGGGAGCGTTCCTCATCGCCGCCCTGGCTTCACTCGGACTGCCTGGGCTGAACGGTTTTGCAGGGGAGTTCCTCATTCTCGCCGGGACCTTCCGCGTCAACCGGCTCGCGGCGATCCTGGGGACCGGTGGCGTCGTGCTCGCGGCCCTGTACCTGCTGTGGGCCTACCAGAGGGTGTTTCACGGTCCGCCGGTGCGTGAGGAGAACCGGGTCATGAAGGACCTGTCCGGGCGTGAGCGCCTGGCGGTCTACCCGATCCTGGCCCTCATCGTTCTGATCGGCGTGTGGCCGCAGCCGTTTTTGTCCCGGATGGAAGCCTCGGTCACGCGCGCCTACGCCTCTGTGATGGACAGGCGATGAGCGGCGCCGAGAACCTCAACATCCTGCTGCCCGAGGTTGTCCTGGTCGGGACGGCTCTGCTGCTGCTCGTGCTCGACGGCCTGCGCCCCGAAAGCCGGGGTGCCCACTTCGCCTTCGTGACGATCGTTGCCCTCGGCGTAGCGGGATGGCTGTCCTGGACGCAGTGGGACCAGGACGCCGTGTCCGGCCTCGGGGGCATGGTGGTCGCGGACCGCTTCGGGGTTTTCGTCCGGTGGATCATCCTGCTGGCGGCCGGACTGGCCACCCTCACCGCGCACGGGCACCTCAAGCCCCGGGGGCTGGACCGCGCCGAGTTCTACGCGCTCGTCCTGCTGTCGACTTCGGGGATGACGATGCTGTCGGTCGCCTCGGACCTCGTGATGGTCTTTTTGTCGATCGAACTGCTGTCCCTGGCTCTGTACGTGCTCGCCGGCTTCGACCGATCGCGCCTGGAGGCGCAGGAGGCGGCGATGAAGTACTTCCTGCTGGGCGCGTTCGCGTCGGCCTTTTTGCTGTACGGCATCGCCTACGTGTTCGGGGCCTCGGGGACGACCAACCTGCTGCGGCTCAACGGGATCGTCGCCTCGTCCGGCATCGAGGACTTCCGTCTCATGGGGGTGGCCGTGGGGCTGCTGGCCGTGGGATTTGGGTTCAAGGCCGCCATGGTCCCGTTCCACATGTGGACGCCCGACGCCTACCAGGGGGCGCCCACGCCGGTGACGGCGTTTATGGCGGGCGGGACGAAAGCCGCCGCCTTTGCGGCGCTGATCCGGACGCTGCTCGGAGCCATGGAAGGCCTGCGCTGGGACTGGAGGCCGCCGTTGATAGCCCTGGCGCTGCTGACGATCATCTTCGCCTCCATCGTGGCGGTGGCCCAGACCGACCTCAAGCGCATGCTGGCCTACTCGTCGATCGCCCACGCGGGGTTCATCGCCATCGGCATAGTCGCCGCCAGCCGGACCGGCATCGCCGCCGTCCTGCTGTACCTGCTCGTGTACACGGCGATGACCATCGGCGCGTTCGCCTGCATCATGCTGTTCCGCGACGGGGGCGGGGAGCGCACCCACCTCGCCCAGCTCGCCGGCCTCGGCTCCCGGAGGCCGGGTGCCGCGGCGCTGTTCGCGCTGTTTTTGTTCTCGCTGGCGGGGATCCCCCCGACGGGGGGCTTTTTCGCCAAGTTCCACGTGTTCCTGGCCGCGGTCAAGGCGGGCTACGCCTGGCTGGCGGTCGTCGCGGTGGTGGCCAGTGTCGTGGCGGCCTTCTTCTACGTCCGGGTCGCCGTGGTGATGTTCATGCAGGACCCCGCCGACGACGACGAGCAGACGGGGCTGGACCGATCCCGCGGCCTCCGCGCCGCTCTGGCGATCTGTGTGGCCATCGTGCTGGCCACGGGGGTGAAGCCCGACGTGTTCCTGAACGTGGCCGAGAGGGCGGTGCGGTTCGCGGCCACCACGCCGGCCGCCGATCAGCCGCTCCAGGGCCCCCGCGTCGCGCCTTAGGCCCAGGCTCCCAACGGGCCCGGGGGGCCGCTCCGGGCGTCATGCCCGAGTGCGCTACGATCCCTGCTCCAGGGCCGCAATATAATTGGGAATCCATTCACAAGCTTCGGCGCGGGAGAGGCTGTGACCGACTACTACGTCAGCTACGGGGTGGTGGGACTGCTCTCCGTGCTGGGCGTGCTGTTCGTGGGCGGGACCTTTTTGCTGTGGCGGGTCCTGCGCCCCTCCAACCCCACCCGCGAAAAGCTGCTCCCCTACGAGTGCGGCATCGACGCCATCGGCCAGACGTGGACCCAGCCCAATGTCCGGTACTACGTATTCGCCTTTTTGTTCGCGATCTTCGACGTCGAATCGGTCTTTTTGTTCCCGTGGGCCTTGGTGTACGAAAGACTCGGTCTGTTCGCGGTGGTGGAGATGATCCTGTTCATCGCGATCCTGGCCCTCGGCCTGATCTACGCCTGGCGCCGGCGCGTCCTGGAGTGGACCTGATGGGGCGCCGCTCACTTTTGGAGACCATCGAGCTGCCGAAGCCGATCGTCTACACGCTCAACTGGGGACGCAAGTACTCCCTGTGGACCCTTCAGTTCGGACTCGCCTGCTGCGCGATCGAGATGGCGGCGGGCATGATGCCCCGCCACGACGTCATGCGCTTCGGTGTGATTCCGTTTCCCGCCTCGCCCCGGCAGGCCGACGTGATGATCGTGGCCGGCACGTGCGTGGACAAGATGATCCCTCCGATCATCCGGATCTACGAGCAGATGCCGGACCCCAAGTACGTCATCAGCTACGGGTCCTGCTCCAACTCGGGCGGGCCTTATTGGGACTCCTACTCCGTCGCCAAGGGCATCGACCAGTACATCCCGTGCGACGTCTACGTGCCCGGGTGCCCGCCGCGGCCGGAAGCCCTCCTGGACGGGATCATGAAGCTCCAGGAGAAGATCCAGCACGAGTCCCTGCGGGAGAAGTGGGGGGCTTGACCGCCCCGGCGGAGGCGGTCCGGTTCGTATGAGCCTGCTCTCGGCAGCAGATCCGTCCGGGCTGCTCGCGGCCCCCCTTCTCGACCAGCCCTGGGTCCAGGCCCCCCTGCGGGCGGCCGTGATCATCCTGGGCGTGCCCGTGCTGCTGCTGCCGCTGGTCTACGCCTTTTTGAAGATCCACTCGCACATCATGTCCCGCGTGGGACCGATGTACGCCGGCCGGTTCCACGGCATCGGACAGCCCATCGCCGACTTCCTGAAGTTCATCCAGAAAGAGGACATCATCCCCGCGCGGGCGGACCGCAAGGTGTTCGCCCTGGCGCCGTTCGTCGTCCTGATCCCGGCCATCCTCCTGTTCGCCGTCATCCCCGTGATCCCGGGCGTGGTCGCCGCCGACACCGAGCTCGGCCTGTTCTACGTGCTGGCCATCTCCGGCATCGGCGCCATCGGGGTGGTCATGGCGGCCGCGTCTTCGGCGAGCAAGTTCACGCTCGTCGGAGGCCTGCGGGCGGTGGGGCAGATCATCGCCTACGAGCTTCCCGTCGTCTTCGGTGCCGCGGCGATCGCGATGCTCGCAGGGTCGATGTCCCTGACGGGCATCGTCCAGGCCCAGGACCTGCCGTTTGTGATCAACCCGTTCGGACTGGTGGCGATGTTCATCTATCTGTCCGCGTCCCTGGCCGAGGTGATGTGGGCCCCCTTCGACATGCCGATGGCCGAGTCGGAGATCATCACCGGCCCGTTCACGGAGTACTCAGGGATGCGCTTTTTGTTCTTCTTCTTCGCGGAGTTCGCGCACGTGCTGGCCCTGGCCGCGATCGGCACGATCCTGTTTCTCGGCGGGTGGCGGGGGCCGGGGGCTAGCCTCGTCCCGCAGAACCTGGAGTGGGCCGTCGGGCTGTTCTGGTTCGTCGCCAAGCTGTCGTTTTTGTGCTTTCTGTTCATCTGGATTCGCTTCACGCTGCCCCGGCTGCGTGAGGACCAGCTGCAGAAGTTCGCTTGGAAGTTCCTCATCCCGCTAGGGTTGGTCAACGTCATGGGCGTCTCCCTCTACAAGGTGCTCACATGAGCATGACCAGGCCCGGCCTGGATCCCGCCGCGATCCAGGAGGTGGAGCGAAAGCAGGGGCGCCCCCGCTTCCGGCTGCCGGCCATCGGCCTCCTAGAAGCGATGAAGGTCACCCTGCGGGCCATGCTCACGCGGGCGGTGACGGTCCACTACCCCGAAGAGCGCATGGAGCTGCCTCCTCGGTCGCGGGGCGTCATCGCGCTGCTCGAGGAGAACTGCACCGTCTGCATGCTGTGCTCCAAGGACTGCCCGTGCTGGTGCATCTACATCGAGGGACACAAGGAGCCCAAGCCGGGCAAGCGCAAGCCGGTCAACGCACTGGACCGGTTCGCAATCGACTTCGGCCTGTGCATGTACTGCGGAATCTGTGTGGAGGTGTGCCCGTTCGATGCGCTGCACTGGTCGCCGGCCTTTGAGTACACCGGCTACACCTACGAGTCGCTGGTCCACGAGATGCCCGTCCTGACCCAGTGGCAGCACCACGTCCTTCCTCCGCCACCGTTGGTGGACGACGCCGACGAGGCCGCGCGAAAGGCGGCCGACGTCGCCAACGCCAAGCGCACGGAGGGCATCTGGGCCGTCATCCGCGAGCAGGACAAAAAGGACGCCTACCTGCGAGCGCAGGCTGCCTCGACGCAGGCGCCGGCGCCCGTGGCCCCGGTTGCCCCGGCCCAGGCCGCTGCCGCTGGCGCCGCGGCACCGGTCGTGCCGCCCTCGCAGAGGGAGTCGTCGGACACGCTGCCCGAGGAGGCTCCGGCCTCCGCCGCGGCCCAAGCGGCGGGGTCACCCGTTCCCGCGCCCTCGGACGTCGCCTCGCCCCAGGCCCCGGCCCCCTCGCCCACGGCAACCGACGCGGTGGCCGTTGGAGCAGCCGACCTCGGCGGCGTACCGCGCATCGACCCGACGAACCTGCCCCCCGGTATCGGACCGGTCGAGCGCGGCAGGCTCAAAAAGCTCGCCGAGCTGCAGAAGCGCGGGACGGCTCCGCCCCAGGACCTGCTCGACAACCTCAAGCCGCTGCTGGACCAGATGGGGTCCGCGTGACCGCCCACGCCGTCATCTTCGGGATCCTGGGCGTCATCACGGCCGTGTTCACCGTCGGCGTCGTGGCTGCGCGCCGTGTCCTTCATGCGGCCCTGGCTCTTGCAGGCGCGCTTCTCGGGACGGCCGGCATCTTCGTGTTCCTCGGATCGGAGTTCGTGGGTCTGGTCCAAATCCTGGTGTACGTGGGGGCCGTCGTCGTGCTGTTCCTGTTCGGGATCATGCTCACTGCCTCGGGGACGGCGCAGCCGAAGCCGGACAACAACCAGCGCCTGCTGGCCGCGGGCGTGGCGTTCGGGGTCTTCGGAGTGCTGGCCACCGGCATACTCGCCTCCATCGGACGCAGGCCCCTGGCGCTGGACGCGGCCGTTTCCACGGAGCAGCTCGGTCAGGACCTGTTCACGACCTGGATCCTGCCCTTCGAGGCCGTCTCCGTGCTGCTGCTCGCGGCGCTCGTTGGCGCGATCGTCCTGGCGAGAAGGGACTGAGGTCGTGCTGTTAGCCGCTCCGCTGCTCCTAGGCGCGTTCATGTTCTCGGCCGGCGTCTACGGAGTGCTCGCCCGGCGCAACGGCGTGATGCTGCTGATGTCCATCGAACTGATGGTCAACGCCGCGAACATCAACCTGATCGCCTTCTCGCAATACCTGGACAACCGCATCGGCAACGTCGTGGCACTGTTCGTCGTCGCCGTCACGGCGGCCGAGGTCGGCATAGGCCTCGCGATCGTCATGATGCTGTATCGCCAGCGGTCCACCGTCTCCGTGGACGACCTCCAAATCATGAAGTGGTGATGAAAGAGACCGCGGCGCACCTGGCGCACACCTTCCGGGACATGGCCTGGCTCATCCCGCTGCTGCCGTTCACCGCTTTCGCCCTGATCCTGGCCTTCGGCCGGCGGACGCCGGGCCGGGGCGCTCCGATCGGGATAGCCGCCGTCTCCGCCGCGCTGGCGCTGGGCCTCGGATCGTTTTACGAGGCCATCACGACCCACGGTGTCGTCGAGCGCAGCGTGCAGTGGTTCTCATTCGGCGACGTGCATCTCGAGCTCGGGATAAGAGTCGACTCGCTGGCCTCGATGATGTTCGTCGTCGTCTGCCTGGTGTCTCTGCTCGTGCAGGTGTACTCGCTCGGCTACATGCACGGTGACCGCCGGTACACGTGGTACTACGCGGCGCTGAACCTGTTCACGGGTTCGATGCTGACGCTGGTGATCGCCAACAACACCGTCCAGATGCTGGTCGGCTGGGAGCTGGTGGGCATCTGCTCGTACTTTTTGATCGGGCACTGGTTTGAGGAGAAGGAGAACTCCAGCGCGGCGATCAAGGCCTTTATCACCACCAGGACGGGCGACCTGGGGTTCACGATCGGCATCCTGGTGCTCTTCATAGGGGCCGGCACGTTCAACATAGGCGAGCTCCAGGAGCTGGTCTCCCACCACAAGGTCTCCTCCGCGGTCGTTACCGCTGGGACCCTTCTCCTGTTTTGCGGGGCGGTCGGGAAGTCGGCCCAGTTCCCGCTGCACGTCTGGCTGCCGGACGCCATGGCCGGTCCGACACCAGTCTCGGCGCTGATCCACGCGGCGACCATGGTGACCGCGGGCGTCTACATGATCGCCCGCATCTTTGAGGTCTTCTCGGCCTCCGAGCAGACGATGGAGGTCATCGCGGTCATAGCGTCCATCACGATGGTCGGGGCGGCCCTGCTTGCGGTTGTCCAGCGCGACATCAAGAAGGTCCTGGCGTATTCCACCGTGAGCCAGCTGGGCTACATGATGGCCGGGCTGGCGATCGGGGCGGCGACGGCCGGGGTCTTCCACCTCTGGACCCACGCATTCTTCAAGGCGCTGCTGTTTTTGGGCGCGGGCAGCGTCATCCACGCGGTCCACTCAAACGACATGTTCGATATGGGCGGGCTTCGCAAGTTCATGCCCATAACCACGGCCACGTTCCTGATCGGGTCGGCGGCCCTGGCCGGCATCCCGCCTCTGGCCGGGTTCTGGTCCAAGGACGAGATCCTGGCCGCCGCCTTCGAGACCCACCACTACGTCGTGTTCGCCTGCGGACTTCTCACCGCGTTCCTGACGGCCTTTTACATGGGACGCACCTGCGCCCTGACCTTCTTCGGTCGCTACCGCAGGATGCCCGTGGCCGGGGGAGCGACCGACCACCCGCCCGGAGCCGACAAGGCCCACGGCACGGCCGCGCACGGGGGCCACGAGCCCCACGGACTTCCCCACGAGTCCCCGCCGTCGATGGCATGGCCGCTGATCATCCTGGGGGTCCTGAGCGTGGTCGGCGGCTGGGTTGGCATCCCGTTCGCCGGCAACTTCTTCGCCGACTGGATCCACTTCGAGCACGCCCATCACGGCGAGTTCGTGCCTTGGGTCGCGCTGGTCTCAGTCGCCCTGGCTGTGTCCGGCATCGCCCTCGGACTGCGGATGTACACCCGGGCGAACTTCGGCCTGAGCATCGTGGACCCGCTTGAGCGCCTCGGACCCCTGTACCGCGCGGCCGAACGCCGGTTCTACATAGACGAGTTCTATCTCAAGGCGATCGTGAGGCCGGTCCAGTACGGACTTTCCCGATTCGTGTACCGGCGCTTGGACCAGGGGGTCATCGACAAGGTGGTCAACGCCGCGGGAGCCGGGACGGTCCTGGCCGGCCGCGCGACCCGGGCCGTGGACGAAGCCGGAGTGGACGGCGTCGTCAACGGGCTCGCTGCCCTGACCAGCCGGTTCGGCTCCCGTCTGCGCCTGGGCCAGTCGGGTAACGTCCAGCGGTACGCGGCGGCCCTGTTTGTCGGGCTCATCGTGCTTTCGGCGGTTCTGTTCCGTTAGAAGGGGGTGTGATGTTCCTGCAGGACTGGGGGGTGACGGCGGCGGTTTTCGTGCCGCTGCTGGGAGCCGCCGTGCTGACCGCGCTGCCGCGCGCAAAGGAAAGTCTCGTCAAGGTGCTGGCGGGGCTGTTCACCCTGGTGCCCCTGCTGATCGTGGTCGGGATCGCCCTCGGGTTCGACTACTCCGACACGGCGCGGATGCAGTTCGAGGTGGACGCGAGCTGGATCCCGTCGATCAACGCCCGGTACCACGTCGGGCTCAATGGCTTGTCCCTGACGCTTTTCGTCCTCACCTACTTCACGACCTTCCTGTGCATCCTGTACTCGTACAAGTGGCTTCCTGAGCCGCGCAACGCGCGCGGCTTCTTTGCTCTGATCCTGCTGTTGACGACCGGCATGGCGGGATCGTTCGTCGCGCTGGACCTGGTTCTGTTCTTCATCTTCTGGGAGCTGGTCCTGGTGCCGATGTACTTCCTGATCGCGATCTGGGGCGGACCGCGCCGCGAGTACGCCGCCATCAAGTTCTTCCTGTACACGCTGTTCGGCTCGATCTTCATGCTGCTCGGGTTCATAGCCCTGTACCTGAGGTCCGACGTCGGCGGCTCGCACACCTTCGACATGCTGAAACTGGCCGAGCTCGGTCGAAACGGGGCCTTCGGCTCCCTGTTCGGGATCGTGGTGTTCGGCGGGCTATTCCTCGGCTTCGCGATCAAGGTGCCGATGTGGCCGTTCCACACCTGGCTCCCGGACGCCCACACGGAGGCCCCCACCGTCGGCTCAGTCATCCTGGCCGCCATCCTGCTGAAGATGGGGACCTACGCGTTCGTCCGCATCGCCCTGCCGATCCTTCCGGACGCCGCCGTCGCGTGGGCCCCCTGGATCGGACTTCTCTCAGCCATCGCGATCATCTACGCCGCGCTGGCTTGCCTGGCCCAGACGGACATGAAACGCCTCATCGCCTTCTCGTCGGTCGGCCACATGGGGTTCGTGATGCTCGGCATCTCCAGCCTCACCGACCGCGGGATCAACGGCGCGATCATGGCGATGGTTGTCCACGGCCTGATCACCGGGATGCTGTTTTTCGTTGCCGGCTCGGTCCACGAGCGTTTCCACACCCGGGACATCCCGCGGCTCGGCGGCATGATGCTGCTGACGCCCTGGCTGGGCGGAGTGCTCACCTACTCGTCAATCGCGTCGCTCGGACTGCCGGGACTGGCCGGCTTCTGGGGAGAGTTCCTGTCGCTGCTGGGTTCGTACAACCCGGCCGAGGTCCTGTCGGACCTGACGACGTACTACCGCGTGCTGACCGCTCTTGGTGTGATCGGGACGCTGCTCACTGCGGGGTACTTTCTGTGGCTGCTGCAGCGCGTGAACCTCGGCAACATCAAGGACGAGTGGAAGGGCCACAGCTTCCAGGACGTGACACCGCTGGAGTGGGCTTCGTGGGTCCCCCTTCTGGTGCTGATCCTGGTGGTCGGCGTCTACCCGCACCTTCTGCTCGGTGTCACGGGGGACGCTGTCGCCGACGTGGCGAGGCTGTTCAACCCGTAGATGACGCCTTCGATCGATTACGCGGCGGCGGCCCCGGAGATCATCGTCTCCGCGGGGCTGTGCCTGGTCCTTGTGGTGGACCTGGTGCTGCGGGGCCAGGCCAGGGTCATGGCCGGATGGCTGTCGCTGTCCACCCTTGCGGCGGCCGCGGTCGCGCTGGGGACCTTCGCCGCGTCGGGGGCCGCTCCGGTGGAGACGCTCGGAGGGCTGTTCGTCCAGGACGGCTTTTCCGTCGTGTTCAAAGCGCTGATGCTCGGATCCGCGGCGGTCGTCGTCCTGCTTTCGCTGCCTCCGCTGCGCGGACACCGCTACGAGGGCGAGTACTACTTCCTGCTGCTCTCTTCGGTGCTCGGGACGATGCTCATGGCCTCGAGCCGCGAACTGCTGATGCTGTTCATCTCCCTGGAGCTGGTATCGGCCCCTGCCTTCATCATTGCCGGACTGCGCAAGCGCAATCCGCGCTCCAACGAGGCTGCACTGAAGTTCTTCCTCATAGGAGTCCTGTCGGCGGCGATCCTCGTGTACGGGATCTCGCTGGTGTACGGATTCACCGGGACCACGCGTCTGGCCGATATCGCCGACATCGCCAGGGACCCCGAGCCGCTCCTGATGACGGCGATCGTGTTCATCATCGCGGCGTTCGGGTTCAAGATCTCGGCCGTCCCGTTCCACTTCTGGGCCCCCGACACCTACGAGGGGTCGCCCACGCCGCTGGCGGCGTTCCTGTCCGTTTCGTCCAAGGCCGCGGGTTTTGTCGGGCTTCTGCTGATTTTGATGCGGGGGTTCCCCAACCTGTCGGAGTTCTGGGGGCCGATCGTGGCTGTGATCGCGATCGCCACGATGACCGTCGGCAACCTCCTGGCGCTCAAGCAGCGCCACATCGTGCGTCTGCGGTCCTACTCGTCCATCGCGCAGGCGGGATACATGCTCATCCCGCTGGCGTTGATCCGGCCGTTCACGAGCGACGCCAACCGCGCCGTCAACGCGGCAAACCTGCGGGCGCTGGCCCTCTACCTGCTGATATACGCCGTGATGAACCTCGGTGCGTTCGCGGTCGTCATCGGGCTTTCCAGGCAGCACCCGGCTCTTCTGCTCAGGGACCTGGCCGGACTGGGACGGCGGGCGCCGTTCCACGCGGCGTCACTGGCCATATTCGTTCTGTCGCTCGGAGGCATACCTCCGTTCGCCGGGCTGTGGGCGAAATTCTTCGTTTTCCTCGCCGCGGTCAACGCGGGGTCTACGATGGGACTCGTCCTGGCGGCCGCCATGGTGGTGAACAGCGTGATCTCGCTGTACTACTACGTGGGGATCGTCCGAACCATGTGGCTGGACGCTCCAGAGGAAGCCGGGGCGCTGCGGTTTCCGAGGGCTGTGTCTCTTGCGGGAGCCGCGTGCCTGGCGGGCGTCGTGTTCATCGGGGTGTATCCCCAGTTGCTCGTGAAGGTCGCGCAGGCTGTAGAGCTTGCGTTCTAGCAGAGGGACCAACGGGTCTATGAGGACGACCAGATTGCACAGGCTCGCCCCCGCCTTGGCGTACCTGCTCGTCGCCGCCCTGGCAGGCCTGTCCACGACGGCCTCGGCGCAGATTCCACCGATCGGCTCGACTCCGACCCCGGCGCCCACGCCGGCTCCCACCCCACGGCCGACCGCCGCACCGACTCCCGACCCGACGCCTCGCCCGACCACGACTCCCGGCCTCCAGCCACCCCTTCCGGGCGATACGCCACAGCCGACCCAGTCGCCGCCGTTCCAGGACCCTTACTACGGCTTCGAGCCCGAGGACCCTGGTCCCGGCGGAACGCCGGCCTCCGCCATCCCGCCGGGCTTCAAGATCCCCGTCTTCCCGAGGACCCCCGCGCGCAACACGATCAAGCTCGTGGCGATGCTCGAAAAGGCCACCTCCATCGGTCTGACGCTGGAGGAGGCGCTGCTCCAGGGAATGGGTCGTTTCCCCGTCGCGGGTCTGTCCTACTGGTCCGACGACTGGGCGAACCCGCGCTTCACGCCCGTGTTCCACCTGCACGAGGGACTGGACATCTTCGCGGACTTCGGCACGCCCGTCCGTTCGCCGGACCGGGGGGTCGTGACCAGGGTGACCGACGGCAAGGTCGGAGGGCTCGCCGTCTGGACCCGCGGTAGCGACGGGACGTCGTACTACTTCGCGCACCTCCAGGAGGTCGCCGAAGGAATCGAAGCCGGCACCCCCGTCCAGATTGGCACCGTGCTGGGCACGGTGGGTGACTCCGGCAATGCCCGGGGCGGGGCGCCGCATCTCCACTTCGAGATGCACCGGCCGGATCCGATCCCCCCGAAGCCGTTTGTGGACGCGTGGCTCGCGGAGGCCGAGGCGGGGGCCGAGCAGTGGGTGCGCAGCAAGGTGAGCCGGATCCTGGACACCCGCCAGTTCCTGCGCAGCGAAAGCGTCCATGCCGGACTCCTGGACGTGGACACGGGGGTCCCCGGAGCGACCCCCGAGTACTCGATGCTCCTCACGCTGCTTGACCCGGTCGGGGGCTCGGTCGGACTTCTCCCGCGCATCCCGCTGATCCCGTCCGTGCGGCGGCCGCCGTCCAAGCAGCTGATGGCCGAGTTCGTCCGGCTCCACGTCGAAGGCGGGATCCTGTCCTCGCTGACGGCCGGGCCCCCCGCCGACACCCACGGCGACTGACGCCGGCTCCCGGCTTGGGCCTTTGTTCGGCCGTAGTATCGTCTAGGGCGCCCGGAGGAAGTCTTCGGGGGGATACCCGAGTGGCCAAAGGGGCCTGGCTGTAAACCAGGTGCTTGCGCTTCGCAGGTTCAAATCCTGCTCCCCCCACCGTTGCTCCGGGTGCGGCGGCGTAGCTCAGTTGGTAAGAGCGCCCGGCTCATAATCGGGAGGTCGGCGGTTCGAGTCCGCCCGCCGCTACGACCGCGGGAGGAACGCCCGCGGCGGCACGACCAGGAGAGACGAGATGGCCAAGCAGAAGTTCGAGCGCACCAAGCCCCACGTCAACATCGGCACGATCGGCCACATCGACCACGGCAAGACCACCTTGACCGCGGCCATCACGGCCGTGCTGGCCAAGCACAAGCCGTCGGACGTCAACAAGGCCTTCGCCTTCGACCAGATCGACAAGGCCCCCGAGGAAAAGGCCCGCGGCATCACGATCGCCATCGCCCACGTCGAATACGAGTCCGACGCCCGCCACTACGCCCACGTCGACTGCCCGGGCCACGTCGACTACATCAAGAACATGATCACCGGAGCCGCCCAGATGGACGGAGCCATCCTGGTGGTCGCAGCCACCGACGGCCCCATGCCCCAGACCAAAGAGCACGTGCTTTTGGCCCGCCAGGTCGGGGTGCCCTACATCGTGGTCTTTTTGAACAAGTGCGACATGGTCGATGACCCCGAGATCCTTGACCTGGTGGAGCTTGAGGTCCGGGAGCTGCTTTCCTCCTATGAGTTTCCCGGAGACGACTCCCCGGTGATCCGCGGCTCGGCCCTCAAGGCCCTGGAGGGCGACCCGGAGTGGGAGCCCAAGATCCTTGAGCTCATCGCCGCCTGCGACGAGGCCATCCCGGAGCCGGTCCGCGACGTCGAGCGGGCCTTTTTGATGGCCGTGGAGGACGTGTTCACGATCACCGGCCGAGGCACCGTTGCCACCGGACGCGTCGAGCGCGGGATCATCAACCCCGGAGACGAAGTGGAGATCGTGGGACTTGGCCACCAGAAAAAGACCGTGGCCACCTCCCTTGAGATGTTCCGCAAGATCCTGGACAACGCCCAGGCCGGAGACAACGTGGGCCTGCTTTTGCGAGGAGTCGACCGCGCCGAGATCGAGCGCGGCCAGGTCATCGCCAAGCCGAACACCATCACCCCCCACACCAACTTCTCCGCTCAGGTGTACGTGCTGTCCAAAGACGAAGGAGGCCGCCACACGGCTTTCTTCCCCAACTACCGCCCGCAGTTTTACTTCCGCACCACCGACGTGACCGGCTCCATCACCCTGCAGGAGGGAGTGGAGATGGTCATGCCCGGAGACAACACCGAGATGGACGTGGAGCTGATCACCCCCATCGCCATGGAGGAGGGCCAGCGCTTCGCCATCCGTGAAGGCGGCCGCACCGTGGGTGCGGGCCGAGT
>DATLNZ010000077.1 GCA_035536535.1 Actinomycetota bacterium
CGGTGTGCGTGGCGGCGCTCACGCCGGCTCCCGCACCCGTTCGGTCACCGAACCGTCACGCGCCAGCAGCAGGACCTCGGCCTCGTGGGCGCACCTGCGGACCAGGGCGTCCACGTCCAGCGAAACCTCCGCTTGCAGACACTCACGGACCGAAGCGCGGGTGGCGGGCGACCTGGGGACGAACATCGAGCAACAGTCGGCGTAGGGCTGGATCGACAGCTCGTAGGTGCCGATCCGCCGGGCTTCGTCGATGATGTCCTGCTTGTCGTCGCCGATCAGGGGCCTCAGCAGGGGCATGGGTGCGGCGTCATCCACGCAGGCGAGATTCTCCAGGGTCTGGGACGCGACCTGGCCGAGACTGTCCCCGGTGACGAGGGCCTTCGCGCCCGCGCTCCGGGCGAGCTGACCCGCGATGCGGACCATAAAGCGCCTGTAGAGCACCACCCTCAAGGCCGGAGGCGCACAGGACACGATTTCCCGCTGCGTCTCGCCCAGCGCGACCAGGAACAGCTTGGTTGTCCCCTGCCTGCGGGCGATCGTGGCCGCGAGCTCCACGGCCTTGCGCGTCCCGGCGCGGTCGGTGAAGGGGGCCGAGTGGAAGTGGATCAGCACGGCCCGGGCTCCCCTGCGCATCATCCTGTAGGCGGCTACCGGCGAATCGATCCCCCCCGACAGAAGGACTCCGACGCGGCCGGAGGATCCAACCGGGAGCCCACCGGGACCACGCCGGCGGTCCACGTACACCAGAGCCCTGCTCCCGAGGACCTCCGCGTGCACCGTGGCGTCGGGGTCGTCCAGGTGGACGGCCGCCGCAGTTGCCTGCCTGATCCGGTCTCCAATCTGGACGTTCATCTGGTTGGACGTCAGCGGGTGCTGCTTGTCGGAGCGCCGGGCCGCGACCGCGAAGCTGCGGAACTCAAGGGGTTCCAGCAGTTCCAGCGCGGCCGACGTCATCTCTTCGACGGAGGGGGCCACCTGCAGGCCGGGAGAGTAGGAGGCGATGCCGAAGGTGGACCCCGCGGCTTCGAGCACGTCATCGCGCGGGGCTCCGCCGGTGTGGACGAGGATCCTGCCGTTCAGGCCTTCCACCCGACCCGCTCCGGCAGGAATGGCGTCCCGCAGGTTGTCCAACAGCATCCGCTCGAACATGCCGCGGTTGCGGCCCTTGAGTCCGATCTCGTGGTAGTGGACGACCACCACCGGACCCCGGACGGCAGCTTCGGAGGAGTGCGGGCGGGCGGCGCTCATGGTCCCTTCAGTCGTGCGCCGCTTCGGCGGCTCGGGCGCATCCAGCCTAACCGGGCGGTGTGGCCGGGTTAGACTCGCTAAACGGCCAGGGGGAAGCCTTGCGGAACCGCATACCAATGTTTCCGCTTCACACCCTGCTCTTCCCGCACACGGACCTCGGACTTCACGTCTTCGAGCACAGATACCAGAGCCTCGTGGCCGACTGCCTGGACAACGGCGGCGGCTTCGGTGTCGTGCTGATCCGCAGAGGCCGGGAGGTCACGGGGCCCGCCGACCCGCACGTGACCGGCACCCTGGCTCACATCGGCGGGTACGCCCGGCTCCCGGATGGGCGCTACCTTCTAGAGGTCGAGGGGATGAAGAGGTTCCGTATCCAGTCCATGAACGGGTCCACCCCCTACCCGCAGGCGGACGTGACCTGGCTCCCGGAGCCCATCGGCGACTTCGGCAGGGCGCGGTCTGACGGAGAGTTGGTGGAAGAGCTTCTCACCACACACCGGCAAAGATGCGGCGACGGCGACATCCCCGTCCCGCTGCCGGTTGACCCGGTTGCGCGGTCATACGTGGTGGCCAACCTGCTGCCGGTCGACCCGCCCGAGAAGCAGTCCCTTCTGGACACCGAGTCGGCCGACGTACGGCTCGCCAGGGAGGTCGCGATCCTGCGGCGAGAGATGGCCCTGCTGGACCACCTGGCCGCCGGCCGCAGCTAGCCGCGCGGCCCCGGTGAGACAGAAGGGGCCACGTCGGACCGGCGCACCCGCAGCAGCTCTGTGATCCGCGACTCCAGCTTGTCCTCGTCAACCTCGCCGTGGTCCTTGAAGGCGAGTCTGCCGTCGTCCCGGAAGAACAGGGTCATCGGCAGTCCGGACCCCTTTCGCTCGACCAGGATGTCTCCCCGCGCGTCGCCGAAGCTGGCGAACGGAACCGAGTACTCCTCGATGAACCTGGCCGCCGCATCCGGGTCGTCGCGGGAGTCGACCCCAAGGAACTCGACTCGGCCGTCATAGGCCTTGGAGGCCGCGACGAACCTGGGCATCTCCGCCTTGCACGGAGCACACCAGGAGGCCCAGAAGTTCACGACCACGGGAGTTCCTTTCAGCGCGGCGATCGTCGCCCGGAACGATGCGGGCTTCGCTTCGACGACCTTTCCCGGCTGCAGCCGCACCGGCCGTGCCGAGCCCGGGCCGGACACGTCATCTCCCCTCACCGTGCAGCCTGCCAGCGCGAACACCAGTGACAGAACCGCCAGTCGTCTCATCCTGCCAACCTAGCCCACGGGTAGAATGGCCGCGGCCGGTCGCTCAAGGAGGGTGTTCGTGGGGGCAATGTCGCGCTTTATGACGGTGATCAGGGCGAAGCTGAATCGACTCGCCGGCAGGGCCGAAGACCCTCGCGAGCTGCTGGACTACTCCTACGAAAAGCAGATCGAGCTCCTCCAGAAAGTTCGCAAGGGCATCGCGGACGTGGCCACTTCCAAGGCCCGCCTGCGGCTGCAGGCCGGGCGGCTGGAGGAGCAGGTCGCAAAACTGGACAACCAGGCCCGCAGGGCGGTCGGGGCCGGACGCGAGGACCTCGCCAGACTCGCCCTTCAACGCAAAAAGGAGATCCAGTCCCAGCTCCAGGGGATGGACGGTCAGATTTCCAGCATCGAGTCCGAAGAGCAGAAGCTCAAGGACACCGAGTCAAAGCTGCAGTCGCGGATCGAGGCCTTCAGGACCCGCAAGGAGACGGTCAAGGCGCAGTATTCCGCCGCCGAGGCCCAGGTTCGGGTAGGCGAGGCCGTTACCGGACTCTCGACGCAGTTCGGCGACGTGGGCCGCGCGCTCGAGCGGGCCGAGGAGAAGACCGAGGAGCTCCAGGCGCGCGCGACGGCGGTGGACGAGCTGATCGACTCCGGCACCATCCCCGACCTCACGGCACCCAGGGATCAAATCGAAGCCGAGCTCCAAAAGGTGTCCCAGGAAAGCGACGTTGAACTGGAGCTCGCGGAGATGCGCCGCGAACTGGGGCCGGCTTCTCCCGGTCCCGGCGAAGCCGGCTGATCAGCCGCGGCAGTCGCCGACGCAGAGGTCGAGAGGTTCCGTGCGCACCTGGCTGGACGCCGTGAGCACGCCGACAACCCGGTAGCGTCCGGAGCTCAGGCGGGAACCGCTTTCACCCGCCGTCTTCGTCGCGTACTGACGGCACTCACGGGGGAACCACCGCTCCGAGGAGAGCGACTGCGTGAACATCTGGTCGTCGGACCAGCGCCAGACCGGACGGGGATCGCCGGACCTGTGCATCTCGAAGTCGTATCGCTGGCCGGTCGGAAACGACACCGTCACCTCGCGGTCCGCGGGGTTGCACACCTGCAGCACCATCTGGATGGGCTGTCCCTGCTGGACCTCCTTGCGCGGGAGCGCGAGCCCGACGTCCAGCCCGTTTCGCTTAACCGTGGATGCCTCGTCGGGCACCTGTCCCGACCCTGTGCGCGGACCCGAGGTGGGGGGGGTGCCGGCGGCCATCGGGTTTTCGGGGTCGCCGGAGAATGATTCGGGTTCAGAGCCGCCGCCGGGGGTCGGGCTGGCCTCCTCATCCTGACCCTGGCTGCCGGGAGACGTGCTCTGGGCGAACCCACCCTCCCAGAAGTTCCCAATCTCGCTGTTCCAAGGCCTCAGCACGACCGCAAACCCCAGCAGCACGGTCATCACCATGCCCGCCGCAGCCAACGCCGAGCGGCGGGAGCGGATCTTCTGCGCCCGGTCCTGGATTTCGGCGACCGCGGGCGTCCGTACTCGCGGCACCCGCTCGGACCTCAGCGGCTCGAAAGGATCGTTTTGAGACACGTCAGTCCTCTCCGAGTTCTTTACGAAGTCTTTCGCGGGCCTGGTACAGCAAGGACTTGACCGTACCGGGCCTGCATCCCATCGACTTGGCGGCCTCGTCCACCGGGAGGCCGAGCACGTAGTGCAGGGCCACGGCGGTCCTTTGTCTCAGCGGGAGCCTCTTTAACGCCTCGTGCAGTTCTGGATACGCCTCCGGGCCCGGCTGGACCAGCGTCTCGCGGCCCCCGAGCTTCGCGAATGCCCTCGCCTCGCGCGCGGCCCTGCGCTTCCAGCTGATTGCGAGATTCACGGCCACGCGGTGGATCCATCCCGCTGGGTTGCCGTCCGGCCACAGCTTCGGCCAGGACAGGTACGCACGCGCAAATGCCTCCTGCACCAAGTCCTCCGCCGTCCCCTGGTCACGGACCACCAGCCGGACCGTCGACACGAGCTTCTGGTACCGCTCGGCCAGAAACGCCTCGAACGCCTGCTCCGGCGTCGTTTCGACTGCATCATGGGGAACGCTGCTGGGCTGCTCGCGGTTCAGGATGCGGCTCCTGTGAAGGGCAGCCCCCACAAGGGGTAGCGGTACTCGAGATCCTTTTCCATCGGCAGCTCCCCTTCGAGCAGAGCGTGCGCCCGCAGCTCAAGCGCGGAGTCCCTGGCCGACCCGGAACGCGGGGCGAAGGCGTAGAAGGTGCCTCGCTTAAAGGAGTAGACCAGGTGAAGGGGCTTCTGTTGATCGTCCAGAAACGGAAAGACGCAGCAGAGCAGCTGGTCTCTGAATCCCTGCTCCAGGACCATCTGTGAGGCGATCTGGGCCGCCGCGACCAGGTCCGGGAAGTCCTGGTCCTGCACCACCACCCACACAAAGCCGTACTCGTCGGTCGTGATCCGGCTGGTGGATCCCAGGTCGTCGGCAGCCATCGCGAGCAGCCGCTCCAGGTCGCGCTTCACCTCGTCAAAGGACGACGCGGCCACGCCCCTGACCGCGAGCGCGACTTGGTCGGCCGGCACATGCGACAGCTGCGTCCGGACGGTGAGCTCGGCCCCCGAGATCGCCCCCAGGCGCTCGTTGGTGGAGGGCGGAAGCCTGCGGCGGCCGAACAGGACGTTGAGGATGCCCACTCGCGAACTATACGTGCGCGGGGTACGCCTTCCCCACGGACGGAGGGTGGGCGAAGCCGCCGGTCAGCTGCGCTCGAGCTCCTGCTGGATCTGCGCGAGCTGACGAAGGCGCCTGTCCAGCGACGGGTGCGTCGAGAAGATCTCCTTCACCTTCGTAGGCACGATGAAAAACGCGTTCATCGTCTCGACCTGCCTCATGTCCCGCTGGGGCATCCGCTCCATGGCCCCCGAGATCTTGACGAGAGCGGAGGCCAGGTGCGACGGGTGCCCGGTGAGCTGGGCTCCGCCGCGGTCGGCGGCGAGCTCACGGTAACGGCCCAGGGCAAGGATCAAAACCTGTGACACCAGGTAGACGACCATGGACACCAGCCACACGACGACCATCGACCCACCGCCGCTGTCTTCGTCGTCTCCGCCGCCGAAGATCCCCATCCACAGAAACGAGCGCATGATGAAAAACGCCAGCATGGCGAAGAACGAAGCGAGCGTCATGACCGCGACGTCCCGGTGGACGACGTGCGAGATCTCGTGGCTCAACACAGCCTCGAGCTCCGCAGGCTCGAGCCCCTCCATCAGCACACGGGTCACCGCTATGACCGCCCGCTTGGGGCTGCGACCGGTGGCGAACGCGTTCGCGATCGGCATGTCGGAGATCGCCACACGTGGCTTGGGGATGTTGGCCAGCTGCGCAAGCCTGCCGATGATGGCGTGCAGCTCCGGAGCCTCCTCCGCGGACACTTCCTTGGCCCCCATTCCCAGCATGGCGAGCCGGTCCGAGAAGAAGTACTGGGCGCCCAGCATGACCCCCGCAATCACTACGAGAAGTCCAACTCCCACGCCCAGGCTCGACAAAAAGGCGAGGAACGCGATGTAGACGGCCGCCAGCATGGCCATCGTCGCGAACATGCGCGTCGACAGCTTCCAGTCCCTGCCTATCGTCCCTCGTGTCATGTCCGGGCTCTTACTCCTTCGGTCGGCGAATGGCTTCCCTCTACGAAACGCCCGCGGCGCGCGTCCGGGTTCCTCAAATCCCGTAGTGCGCTCTCGCAGCTTGGAACCGGTCCTTGGGGACGCTCATGATCGCCGTGTCATGCCAGACGCCGCCGCGATATGAGCGTCCCGCCAGCCGTCCCTCCAGCTCGAAACCGCAGGAGGCGTAGACGTGCCCCGCACGCGAGTTGTCGGCCAGCATCGTCAGCTCCACCCGCTCCAGCCCGCACTCGTCAAAGGCCACGGCCAGCAGCGCCATAACCGCGTCGCGTCCCAGCCCCTGTCCCCACAGCTGCTTGTCCCCGATGTACACGTACATCGCGCACACACGCGGCTCCCAACGGAACTGGTTCAGTCCGCACTTGCCGATGGGCCGGTCCTCCAGCGTGATGACGAACGGCCGGCCGTCACGCCGCGCTCTCTGCTGGTCCTCTTCGATGTCCCGCAGGCTGAACTGCAGCCTGTAGTCCATCCAGTGCGCCACCTCCGGGTCGTTCTGCCACGTTCTGAGCAGTGGGTGGTCCTCCGGCTCAACGGGCCTTAGCGCCACCTTCTTGCCGTGAGGCCCGCCGGTCATCCCACTCCCGTGAGCGCAGCGCGAACGCCCCGGCACGCCATCACGGATGCGTACGTCTCGAGCAGGCCGCGGGTGGTGGCCGACCATGGGAACCGCGAAGCCAGCATCACGGCGTTGGATCCGAGTCGCTCCGCGGCCTCTCGGTCGGCCAGCACACGCGAAAGAGCGTGGGCAAAAGGCTTCGCGGCCCGGCGTGTCACGAGATATCCCGTCTGCCCGTCCTGCACCAGGCGACGCAGCCCGCCCACCGCCGTCGCCACCACCGGGGTTCCGCACGCCGCCGCCTCCAGCGCGACCAGCCCGAAAGACTCGCTCGCCGACGGGATCACCACGACGTCCGCCGCACGGTACAGGTGCGGGAGCTGGTCGTGGGGAAGGGGCTCCAGGAAAGTCGTCCGTCGGGTGACCCCGAGCCTGCGAGCGGTCAGGTGCAGCCTGAGGCGCTCACCCCAGGTCCCTCGCGGCGACTCGTCGCCCGCGATGACCAGCCGCGCGTCGGGGACCATGTGACGCAGTCTCGCGAGGGCCCCCAGCGCGACATGAGGGCCCTTCAGCGGCTGCAGCCGTCCGACGAAGACCACCGTGGGATGGGGGCCGAAGCCCATGCGCCTGCGCGACTCTTCACGGCCGTCGGGATGGAACAGGTCGAGGTCGACGCCGGGAGGCACGATCATGATCCGTGCGGGGTCGCACCCGTAAAGGTCCACCAGCTGGTCCCGCTCCATAGGAGTGGCCGCCACCACGCGGTCGGCCGACCGCACGACCCGGTCCTCCCCGCGCTTGCGGAACAGCGGCTCGAGGCTGTCCTGCGGCGACGCCCCGTCCTTCACCCGGGCGAGGGTGTGGAAGGAGACGGCCATCGGGATCTTCCAACTGCGCTTGAGGTGAATTCCGGCGACACCCGAAAGCCAGTAGTGGGCGTGTACGAGCTCGTAGGAACCGAAGCCGGCCGACAGCCGTTCGACCTCCGCCGCGAAACGCTTCACGAGCCGCGGAAGACGATCCTTGTGGACCGGTCGCTGCGGCCCCGCGGTGACGGAGATCACCCGGACGCCTTGGGCCAGAGTGGTCACCTCCGGCTCGTCCGGACTCGTTCGGCGGGTGTAGATGTCTGAGTGGACGTTGCGCCGCGCCATCTCCGCCGCCACCTTCCGGACGTAGACGTTCAAGCCGCCGGAGTCACCCGAACCCGGCTGCTCCAGGGGCGAGGTGTGCATCGAGAGCACGGCGATGCGGCAGCCCGGCTGGGCTTCAGACGGGGCCGGACCGGCATCGTCCAGAACGGGGGTGGGATCGTTTCGCACGGCGAACCTCGAGGCGACGGGGGCCGGGAGCAACCCCGTCCCGGACGGGAATTTTCCCACACCCCCGGGGGGGCGACAACCGCCGCTACGCCCGCGGAGCCGCGGGCTGCCGTACCGACGCCATCATCACCCTGTACACCGGCCGCGGGACGGGGCCGAACCTGGCCTTGTATGCCTCGTCGCCGCGCAGGAAATCGAAAGTGTGCTTACCCTCGTCTATAGACTGCTCGATCAGGTACCCGACCAGCACCATCCCCGGCGCCAGCTTGGCCAGATCCGGCCTGAACGACGAGTTGTACAGGCCCAGAGTCCCGCGGAAGTCGTAGGAGAAGGTGCACGCCACGACCTCCCCGTCCAGCTCCAGGACGTCCAGCCGTGCCAGGCCGAACAGAAACAGGTCCGCCGCCAGCCGCCGGAAGAACCGCTCGCGCTCCGGAGTGAAAAATGCGGCCTTGGCCCCCGGAGCCTGCCGGTGAAACTCGAAAAAGGACGCGAGGTCCGACTCCCATCCCACCTCGTGCGCGCGGCGGACCGTCACCGCGCCGGCCTCCGACAGCCTCCGCCTCTTGCGCCGCAGCTCGTGCCGGTCGTGTCCCGATAACCCCGCCAGGTACTCGTCAAAGCTCGCCGGCAGCGATATGGCAGGGGCGACGTCCACCTGCTCCTGGGCGTACGAAAGCCCCGGTCCGCCGGCCACCTCCCGGACTATCTCCAGCCACCGGCCGTCGTCCATCATCGAGTGGAATCGCAGCCGAGTGAACCCGCCGTCCGTGAACGCCCACTCCGTGAGGAACCGAAGCGCCTCGGCCTCCCTGCCGGGGACCGCCGCGGGCACCTGCTCGTCGGTAACGTCCTCGCCCCCGAGGAAGCTGAGAAGTCCTTCTTCGTCGACGCAGCGGCAGGCGGGGAACACCGCTATGGGCTGGTCACCGTCCCAGACCAGGGCTAAAAGCAGTTCGCGGGAGCCCAGGGTCTCCCACCAGGCCTGAAGCCACGAAGGGGTGCTGAAGACCCCTGCCCGCAGGTCCGCCTCCAGGACGCGCTCCCAGGGACGGACCACGTCGGGGGTCCAGGAGTCGAAAAGGGACAGCCGGAGGGCCATGCAGGGACCGTATCAGGGGCCGAGACGGCGTCGTGAGCCGCCCTCGGTCGAAGAGAGCCTAGCCCGCCGCCTCTATGCGACTCGGAGGCTCCGACTCCGTCCGGCCTCCGCCAATCACCCCGGAAACCGCAGCCGTGACCCGCGACCCGGCCCTGCCCGCGGCGACGGCCCGGCGACGGACCCTCGGCTCGAGGTCCCGGGCCTGCTCCAGCAGCGAGATGTCCCGGATCCGCGTAAGTGCGGGCAGACGGGCCAAGGAGGCGGCCACCGCGTCAACTGCCCCGAGCGACACGTACAGACTCTTGCCCAGGATCCTCCTCATGAGTCTGCCCCCCCGCCGGCCTCCGGCCGCTTCTGCCGTCTTCGCGACCTGCGCTCCGCCGTCTCCGTTCGCGCCTGCTCGTACGCCTGCGCCAAAGCCCGGCGCTGCCCCTCGGTGAGGTTCGGGTCCTTCAGGAGCGCCGGGAGCACCGAGGAGTCGTCGGTGTCGCCCTGCTTGAGGCCGATCTGGTCATAGAGGGTGTCGGCGCTGACCCGCATCACCTGCGCCATGCCTTGCAGGATCTGCTGGAGCATCTTCGTGCTGGGCTGGCGCAGTCCGCGCTCGATCTGGCTCAGGTACGGGTTCGAGACACCTGCGAGCTCGGACAGCTTCCGCAGCGACACACGGGCCCGGCGGCGCTGGTCGCGGATGTATCCACCGACGTCGGGAACCTGCGGCTTGAGCGCGCCGTCGTCACCTCTCCTCAACACGCATCAATGCTAGCAGAACCTGATTCGAGCAAGCGCTTGTGCATTAGTTCACACACCGCCCGCAAGACGGCGCGAGTGCGTCAGGGGACGGCAAGTCCGTCCCGGTAACGGCGCACAAGCTCCGACTCCAGTGCGTCGATCACCGAAAGGAGGGCACGACGCTGTCCGGAGACGGCCCTCTCCGTCTCGACCAGGCGATCGGCGGCGGCATCGATGTCGTCTGCGCCCATGTCCGGGAGCCGCGCGAGGTTCACCTCGGCCAGGAGCTCGTCCACCATCCGCTGGCCTTCCGCCTGCTGGGCGTCGGACGGCATCTTCGACCGGGCCCCGCGGCTGCCGCCCTGCGCTCCCGACGCGAGAGCCGAGGTCAATCTGTCCTGGATGCTGGACCTGCTGCCGGAGGCCTCTCCCCGATGGGCCAACTCGGACCTGAGGACGTCCAGCTTTCCGTGCAGCCATCGGCGGACGTAGGACAGCGCCCCTTCCTCGCGGCGGGAGTCCTCCAGCATCAGCCTGAGCTCCTCGACCGGCCGGGCCTCCAGGCCGGACAGGTACCCGTCCTGAAGGATCTCCTCGCGGGTCGGGAGCCGTCTGGTCATCCGGACGTCAACACACCTTTATGAGGCTGGGGTAGGGGTTGATCGGGCCGCCGCCTCCCGGGTGGATCTCAAAGTGGATGTGCGCGGCGCCCCCTCGCGCGTTGCCCGTGTTCCCGACGCCGGCGATTCGCTGGCCGGCCCCCACGCGCTGGCCCTGGCTGGCCGAGAACGAGCTCATGTGCGCGTAGTAGTACTCGTTTCCGTCGTCGCCCCTCAGATAAATCGCGAGGCCGCCGTTGCCTCCGGAGCTCGTCCTGGAGATGGTTCCCGAAACGACGGCCAAGGCCGGCGAGCCGTTGGACGCGAAGATGTCGTTGCCCTTGTGCCGTCGCCGGCCACCCCCGCGCGGCGCCCCCCAATCGTTGGTGAACGACCGTGGTCCGCCCGCTGGGCAGGCGGACAGGCTTATGGACCGGCCACCCCCACCCCCGCCCCGCGAGACCCTGCCGGGGATGATGCCCCCACCGCCCGAAGCGTTGGTGAAGGATCGGACCCGCGACGCCGCTGCCGCTCTGGCCACCTCTTCGCGCTCCTTCGCCTTCAGGCCGCTGAGAACGGCCTCCTGGCGGGCGAGAAGCCGGTTCACCTCCGCTCCCCGGTCGCGAAGAGCCCTCACGTCCTGCGACCTCGCCCGCTCCTGGGACCTCAGCGCGGCCTTCTTCTTGCTCAATGTCGACCTCTGACGGCGAAGCTTGAGCATCAGCTCCTCGTCGGTGGACGACTGCCGCTCCAACAGGACCACTCGGTAGCTGAACTCATCGAAGTTCTCCGCCTGAAGAAGGAAGTGGAAAAACCCGACAGAGCCCATCTGGTAGGCCGTCCGGACGCGCTCCTTGAGCTGGTCGTTGAGCTGCACGGTCTCCGACTGCGCCTTTTTGATGTCGGCCTCAGTGCTGGAGATCGCGCCTCTGGTCTCAGCGAGCTTCTGCTCCTGCTGCGAGTGCTGGCCGACGAGCCGGTTCAGCTCCTCCTGGACCTCCTGGTAGCGCTTTTTGGCGTCGTCCAGCTGCTTGCGTGTGACCGCCGAAGCCGGCTGACCGGACAGGATCATCAGAATGGCCGCTGCAAGGGCTGCAACGCGCAAGCGGCGGTCCCGCAGGGTGGGGGTTCGGTTTTGCGACGTGGCTGTTCGCATTGAGGTTTCTGAGGTTGGATCCGAATGACGTCCCCTGTGGGGCCGGATCGAGACGCCAGAGGCTATCACGCTCCGGAAAATCGAGTCAAAGGTCACGGGAGTGGGCGGAGCCGGCGGTTTCGGTGCGCTTCCGCGGCGGGGTGGCGCCTGGACCATGCTCAAAGCGGCATGAGCAGCGCCCCCGCGGCGAGAGCCACCACGAAGACCGCTCCGGCCCGGCGCGTGTGGACGAAAGCGCCGGGCGCGTACCACAGCGGCCACACGGGATAGCCCCGGGGCGGCTCCTCCGGACGTGGGTTGGCGTACATCCGCCAGACGCCGACCAGCTTCGGCAGAGCCAGCAGCGACAACAGGGTCGGCAGGGGCAGCGCGCGGAGGGCGATCAGAATGGGGATCGCCAGGTAGAAACCGGCCATGAGCCCGCGGGTGAGCCCCCTGGCCGCCGGAGCCCCCATGAGCGCCGGCAGCGTCCCGATCTCCCGCTCCCGGTCCCAGTCCAGCTTGTCGATGTGCTTTCCCATCAGCACGGCTGTGCACAGCAGGGCGTACGGAACGGAGGCGGCCACGACCTGCCACGGAAGCCGTCCGGTGGTTGCGAAGTAGGTGCCTCCCACCATGAGGGGCCCCCACACGACCAGGACGCCCGGCTCCCCCAGCCCCCGCTTCTTGAGGCGCACCGGCGGCGCGGTGTAGCCGGCGCTGATGAAGAACCCGCCCAGGGCGAACGCCAGGACCGGCCACCCTCGCGCCATGGTCAGCACGACCAGGACCGCCAAAGACGCGACGTTGACCGCCGCGGTCGCGCGCCACAGGCCCGCGGTGGTGATCATTCCCGACAGCACGGGATGCGGCGCGTAGAGGGCGCGGGGATAGTTCTGTGTGTCCACGGCCGTCTGGAGGTCGAAGAGGTCGTTCATCAGGTTGTTCGCGCAGTGCGCCAGAAGGAGTCCGGCCGTCGCCAGGGCGAACAACCCTGCGTCAAACCGTCCGGGGTCGCGCCACAACGCCAGCAGACCGGCTATCGCGGCGGAGGTTGCCGTCATCGGAAACACGCACGCCCTGAAGAGCACGAGCCACCGCGATACGAAATCGACACGTCCGGGCGGGGGGTTGCAGGTGCGCATAACAAAGGCCCACCGCTGAAGCAGACCGCGCTGCCGCGCGGCGACGTCCGTACTCGCCATCGGCGCCAGTCTAGCCCCGAGCCTGCGGGGGCCGGTCGTCGGGGATGAGCAGCTCGCTGGCTATTGGAGGCGCAGAACCCAGAAGAAGACCGGGGCTGCGATGACTCCGCCGGCGACCGCGGAGAGTATCGGGGACGCTTGGCGCCGTGGGTCCAGGCCGGCCGCCGATGCCGCGGCGAGGCAGCAGACGCATCCGGTGACCGCACCCACGAGCCCCCCGAGTACCACGGAGGATCCCGGACGCGCCACGGCCCCCGTGAGGGCTCCCGCCATGATCCCCGGCACGAGTCCGGACCACAGGGATAGGGGGGTACGGTCCAGCCGCCGCCGGGACTCCACGGCGCGCGCGGCCGAGCGCACCAACCCCGCCGACAGCGACACGAGGGTTAAAGCCGCCACCGCACGCGCCCCCCGCGGAAGCGCGGCGATCAGAAGGACGTGGCAACCGCAGACCCCGACGGCTGAGGCCGCGGCGGCCGTCGAGGCAACGTCGGATGTGGCCCCCTCTGAGCCCTCCACGCCCGACTCCAATAGCAGGATCCGCAGCGTCAAGAGCACGAGGAGCAGCGCTACCACGACCCACGCCACCGACGCCGGCCGCCGCAGGTAGGCGGCGAAGGCGCACGCGGCCACCGCGGAGCTTCCGGCCGAGATGGAAGGCAGGCCCGCACGGGGGCCGAGCAGGGCTCTCAGGTCCACGAAAGCCGCAACGAGCCAGACGCAGACGACGACCAGGAGAACCTCGCGCGAGGCGAAGGCCGCAGCGGCCGTCGTGAGGGCCGGCAGCAGGACAAGGCCTGGGGCTACCGACAGATGCGCAGCGCTGGTTGCGTCGGGACCAGCGGGGGGTCGGGCTGCTTGCACCTGTCCTCGGCGTCGAAGTGTCGTGGGCCTGCAGGTCTGGGTTGATCCTCGAGGGAACTGTCGTGGGCCGCCAGGGAATCGAACCCCGGACACTCGGATTAAAAGTCCGATGCTCTGCCAACTGAGCTAGCGGCCCCGTACCTCATCGTATCCGCAGAACCACCCGGGCAATCTCGCGAGTGTGCCGGTCGCGGTCGTGCGCCAACCAGGGTTACGGCCGGTGTCGGTCCGGGAGCCGGGTGGTAACCTCTAGGGCGCCTCGGGGGCGTGGAGCAGTTCGGAGTGCTCGCCACCCTGTCAAGGTGGAGGCCGCGGGTTCAAGTCCCGTCGCCCCCGCGCCGGGCCCGGAGCCTCACGGCTCCGGGCCTTACACATCTGCCTCCGGGCCAGGTAGCTCAGTTGGTAGAGCACGGGACTGAAAATCCCGGTGTCGGGAGTTCGACTCTCCCCCTGGCCACCCGTTCCTGCGACCCCGAGCCCCCGGAAACACCTAGGGCCCCGCAGTGTCACGCGGCAGGACGGTGAACTCCGGCCCCATCGCCCCCGCGGCGTCCTGCTCCCCAGCTCCCGCCCCTCGCGGCAGGACAGCGGAAGCCAGGACGGCCGCCGCGGCCGCGGCGACGATCATGACGAAGACGGGCCTATAGCCACCCGGCCCCCCGGCCAGTCCGGCGAGCAGGCTGGACCCCACGATGCTGCCGAGGTAGCGGCTGGTCGAATAGGTCCCCGACGCCACACCAGCGTGGCGGGCCGGCACGGCCTCCAGCGCCGCGGTCTGCATGCCCGCCGACGATAGGCCGAGGCCGACCCCCGCGATCGCGAGCGTCATCACGAAGACTGCGCCGGGAACTTCACCGGAGTACAGTGCCAACGGCAGAAGTCCGCAGGTGAAAAGCGACACTCCCCCGATCACGGGAGTTCGGCGGCCAAGCCGGTCCGCGAGCCTCCCTCCAACCGGCGCCACGACGACGAGGCTCCCGGCGAGCGCCGTCAGGACCAGTCCGATCCCCAGGGGAGTCCAGCCCCCCCGCGCCTCCAGGACCTGGGGAACCACCAACAGGGTGGTGTACATCGACAGATTGGTCAGCGCGACGGCCGCGTTGGCGCCCGCGAACGCGGGCCTCGCGAAAAACCTCGGCTGCAGGATCGGGTCTGGATGCGACAGCTCGCGCCGCAGGAACAGCATGAATCCGGCGCCGATCCCGGCTACGACCACCAGCACAAAGGCGGGTCCCAGTGACCGCCAGAACGACAGCGCACCGGCGGCTGTGACCAGCAGTCCTGACAGGGCAAGGGATCCCACCAGGTCGAACGGCTTCGACGGATGCGTGCGGGTGGTCCGGACAACCCGCGGCAGGCTTCCGAACCCGATCATCATCGCGGGAGCCACCAGCAGCAGGTTCACAAGGAAGATCGCCCGCCATCCGCCGATGGACACGAGCAGGCCTCCCAGGGGAGGCCCTGTGCCGGCGGCGAAGCCGATCGCCGACCCCACGATGCCGATACGCGATGCCCGCCGCTGGACCGGGACGACCTCCCGGATCAGCGCAGAGCCGTTGGGGAAGGTGAGGGCACCGGCGATGCCCTGCTGCAACCGGAATGCGAACAGCATGGGGAAGCTGCCGGAAACGGCCGCCCCGACCGAGGCCACAGCGAACCAGGCCAGGCCCCCGAGGATCATGGGACGGCGGCCCAGGCGGTCGCCCATCTTGCCCGCGACCGGTTGCAGGCAGGCCATGGCGATGAGGTACGAGGTGACGAGCAGCCCGCCACTGCGTGAGTCGGCCCCCAGGTCGCGGGTGATCCCGGGCAGCGCCACGGCGATCATCGTGGAGTTGAGCGGCGCGAGCATGGCCGAGACGGCAACCGTGAACAGCAGCGGCCGCTCGGCCGCCGATCGAACGGTCTCAGCCCGAGACACGCACCACGCCGGCGTCGCCGTCGACCTCGACGATCTGGCCGTCGCGGATCACGGTGGTGGCGGTGCCGGTTCCGACGACGGCCGGGATCCCGTACTCCCTGGCGACCACCGCGCAATGGCTGAGGGCTCCGCCGGTGTCCGTCACAACCGCCGAAACTGTGGCGAACAAAGGGGTCCACGGCGCAGCCGTCGTCGTGGCCACAAGGACGTCCCCGGGCTTCAGCCGGCCCGCCTCCTCGATCGAGTTGATGACGCGGGCGGTGCCCTTGGCCGTGCCGGGGGAACCGGGATGGCCTCTGACGGCGCCGTCGTCGCCCTGCTCCACGTCCGCGCCGAAGAACCGCCCGAACGTCCGGGCCATGAAGTTGTCCCGGGAGCGGGGTTGCGTCTCCGGGGTCCCCAGCGCGCTCGGGGGCCTGATGCGCGCGTAGCGATTCATCTCCTCCAGCCGGGTCCGCACGAGCCCCCGAAGGTCCTCGCCTTCCGGCAGGCGGCCGACGGCGGCCGTCATCTCGTCGCGCTCGAGCAGGAACACGTCCCTCGGTCCGTCGATGAGGCCGCGCTCGGCCAGCCGGCGTCCAAACTCCAGCAGCAGGCGGCGCAACCGCCAGGTCCCTCGGCAGTCGATCCAGAAGTTGTGGTCCTCGGTGATCACGACCCCCGCGTGCGCCGCCTTCAGCGACTCCTCGAACTGCTCCCGGACGGCAGCGGGATAGGTGCGCAGCCGGGACCGTGTCTGCTCTATCGCGCGCTCCCTGTCGCGCGACAGGCGCTCGAGCTCGGCCGAGGGGTCGCACTCGCCGGGCAGAGCGACGTAGTTCCTGAGGCCCTGGATCACGGGGGCGGGGTCCTCGGTCCAGTAGACGGCATCGATTTCGAACTTGTCCCCGCGCTGGCCGAACTCCTGCACGTACTCGTCCAGCAGCGAGGCGAAGCGCGCGCCGGCTTCCGTTTCCCCGAGCCTGCCGAGGACGTCTTCGGACGACCCTTCCGCTATCGCGTCCAGCACCTCGGGCGACCCCATCGCCTCGCGGCTGAGCCGCCACAAGGCGCGGCCGGTCTCGACGGTCATGTTCCCCAGCCCCTGGACCATCCTGTGGGCGCCAAAGGCGTCGTCGGTCCCGAACAGATCGGAGTAAAACTCCTCCAGTTCGGCCACCGCGACGTAGGCCGGGTACACGGTCCGGAAGTGCAGCTCCCAGAGCCGGGTCATCCACGCCACTGCGTCGTCGAGATGACGCAGCAGCTCGTCGTTGGAGGAGCCGCGCAGGTCGAAGGCGTCGAACCTGTCCAGCAGCTCCTTCACCTCGGAGAGCACCTCCTGCTCCCAGAACTCCCACAACCTGGTCTTTACGGCGTCCAGCCGCTGCTTGGCGGCGACAAAGGCTGCCTCCATGTCGGCTGGAGGCAGCGAAGGCGGTGCGGCCCACCCGTAGACGTAGGTGTTGATCCGAAGCGACCGCCGCCGCGATGTGGGCAGCCCGTAGAAGGCGTTAGCGGTCTCGAGCCCGGGGGTAAAGGTCGGGCCGAGACAGGTGTGGGCAAGCGGTGAAACCGGATCCGGGCTGTGCATCCGGTCCATCGTCCAGAACAGCTTTTCGTCGCCGGGGTCCTCCCAGACAACCTCAAACCCCGGCGGCGGGATGATCGGCTCGGGAGGCGACGCGACTTGCGCCCCCCGCTCCGCCTCCTGCGCCGCCGAGCCTCCCTCAGCCCTCAAGGTTCCCCCTTTTCGTGGCCACGGTGGTCACCGGCCGGCACTGCAGCAGGTTCAGGCTCCCATCGCTCCAGCTGCACTCCAGGTCCACGGGCCACCCCATGCGTGCCTCCAGATCGATCGCCAGCCGGGCCGCCTCGAGCACCTGCGCTTCGTTGAGGCAGGGGCGCGTCCTGAGCAGGCGCGGAACGGCGACCTCGCGTGTGCCGGCGTCGTCGCGGATGGTCATGACCTTCTTGTCCGCACAGTCGTTGCGAACGACGCTGACGTCGCTGCGGCGGACTACCCACGAATCGGGCGTCACGGTCCCCCCCACCACGCTCTCGCCCATCCCCCAGGACGCGTTGACGACGACTTCGGAGCGGTCGGCGGTCACCGGGTTGACGCTGAAGACGATCCCGGACACGTCGCTGGACACGAGAGCCTGAACGAGGACCGCCACTCCGCTGTGGCCGGAAAGGCCCCGGGACCGGCGGTACTCGACGGCCCGCGGGCTGCGCGCGCTCTCCCAGCAGCCCACGACCGCCTTCTGCACGGCCTCGGCCCCCACCACGTTCAGGAATGTCTCGTACTGCCCCGCGAACGAGGACTCGCTGCCGTCCTCGTCGGTGGCAGAAGACCGGACCGCGACCGCGGGATCTCCGGCTCCGAGCTTGGAGCCGAGGCTCCCGTAGGCCTGGGCCACCTGTCGCCGGACATCTCCCTCCAGCCCTTCAACCCAGGCGCGGTGTGCCGCTTCGGTGACGCAGAAGCCGGGGGGCACACGGAATTCCGAAGCGAGGAGGCTCAGGTTGGCAGCCTTTCCGCCCACGAGCAGCCGGTCGCGCGCAGCCGGATCCGTCAGACCGACGATCAGATTGTCCGCCATGCCCCCCGTCCTCTCCGAGGTCCTATGGTGACAGTGAACGGACCTTGCACGAAAGGGGACTCATGGTCTACGCCCGGGGACTTGGCTTCGCTCTGTTCTTACTGCTGCAGATCTACTGCGTCTTCGACGTGATCCGATCCGACAACACCCTGATCAGGGAGCTCCCGAAGATCGTCTGGCTTCTGCTCGTAGTATTGCTCGGTCCCATCGGGTGCGTGGCCTGGCTCTTGCTGGGGCGCCCTGAGCGGGCTGCCTTTATGTCCGGCGGCCCGGCGCTGGAATCAGGACCTCCTGCTCGCCAGGTCGCGCCGGACGACTCGCCCGAGTTCCTGCGCAAGCTCGACGAACAGGTCAAGGAGCTGCGCCGCCGGGAGGAGGACGTCAAGCGGCGGGAGGAAGAGCTTCGGAGGCGGGAGGAAGAGGAGGGCCGGGGCTGACCGCGGAAAGCCTGGCGGTCAGCGGGCACACCAAAGGCCGGGTCTCACGACCCGGCCCTTGGGTTGTCCACCCGGTTAACCCGTAGAACGCATTGGCGGCGAATTGCCGTCGGACCCCTGCTGGGAGTCCAGGAACGCCCTGATCTCAGACTCACGGAACCTTCTGTGGCCCCCCATGGTCCTGATCGGGTGCAGCTTCCCGGCCTTCGCCCAGCGGGTGACCGTCTTTGGGTCTACGCGGAAGATCGACGCGACCTCACCCGGCGTCAAAAGCCCATCCCTGCGTCGCATCATCCGACACCTCCCGTTTTGTACTAGAACGACCCGGACCCTCCCGACGTTACGGGCACGGCCGGGCCCGTCCCGTGGCTAGAAAGGGCCCTTTGGCATGGCGAAAATTGACTATCCGGGTACCGGGTGCGCTTGGGCGCCGGGCGGCGGCATAAGCAGCCGGGCGCATAGAGTCTAGGTCGCTCATGGGAGTCTTCGAGCAAGCGTCCGACTATGAACGGGTGGTGTTCGCCTCCGACCCGGCGGCGGGACTTCGCGCGATCATCGCCATCCACTCGACCCGCCTCGGGCCCGCCTTGGGCGGGTGCCGGATCATGTGCTACCAGTCGGAACAGGACGCCCTGACCGACGTGCTGCGGCTGGCCGAGGGGATGACGTGGAAGGCGGCGGCGGCCGGCCTGGACCTCGGCGGAGGCAAGTCCGTGATCATCGCCGACCCGCAGCGGGACAAGACTGAGGTCATGCTGCGGGCGTTCGGCCGGGTGGTCCAGTCGCTCGACGGCCGGTACATCACTTCCGTCGACGTCGGGTCGTCCGTCGCCGACCTCGACGAGATGCGGGTGGAGACGAAGTGGGTGGTAGGCATGTCTCCCCACCAGGGCGGCAGCGGAGACCCATCGCCGTACACCGCCCGGGGAGTCGCCGCCGGAATGAGGTCGGCCCTGTACCACGTGGACCGGGACACATCCCTGAGCGGCCGCAGAATCGTCATACAGGGCGCCGGCAAAGTGGGTTACCACCTGGCCGGGATCTGCGCCTCAGAGGGGGCCGAGGTTCTGGTGGCAGATCCGAACGTGGACGCCCTGGCCAAGGCCTGTGCCGACCACGGAGTCGGCACGTGCTCCCTGGACGAGGTGCTGGAGAAGGAGTGCGACATCCTGGCCCCCTGTGCGCTTGGAGGGGTCTTCAACTCCGACACGATTCCCACTCTGGGTTGCCGCATCGTCTGCGGAGCCGCCAACAACCAGCTGGCGACGTTCGAGGACGCCGCGGCCCTCGAAAAGGCAGGGATCCTGTTCGCGCCCGACTTCATCGTCAACGCCGGGGGCCTGATAAGCGTCGCCGACGAGCTGCACGGGTGGAGCGAGGGGCGGGTTCTGGCGAGGGTGGACCGCATAGCGCGGACCCTGCTCGACGTGTTGCACCTGTCCGGCGAGTCAGGTGCACCTCCGGCGTCTGCGGCGGTGGACTACGCCCGCAACCGCATCCGGACCCTCACGTCACTCGTCCCCTGAGCCCCCGCACCGTCTCCTCGAACCGGCGAGCCATCGCCTGGGGCGAAAAGACGTCCTCGGCCCTCTGCCTGCCTTCGGCCCCCAGCCGCGCCCTCAGCGCCTCGTCGGACTCCAGCGTCCGAAGTGCGTCGGCCACGGCGTCCGGCGTCGACTCCTCCAGGACGAACCCGGTGACTCCGTCCTCCACCGCCTCCACCGTGCCCCCGCACCGTCCCGCCACACAGGCCAGCCCACTGGCCGCAGCCTCCAGGTAGATGATCCCGAACCCTTCCGTGTCGAGGCCCCCGTACCGCTCGTTGCACGGCATGCAGAACACGTCCGCGGCCGCGTAGAACTCCGGTAGGCGGTCGTCCGGCACCCGGCCGGCGAACAGGACGCGGGGGCCGAGGTCCAGCTCCTTGACCAGCTCCCGAAGGGACTTCTCCTCCGGACCGCTGCCCACGACCAGTGCGACTGCCCTGGGCATCGACTCCATCGCGCGGATCAGGATGTCGGCACCCTTGCGCTTGACAAGGCGGGACACAAACAGCACGACAAACCTGGACCCGAGCCTGAACTCCTCCCGGACCCGCGACCCGCTGACGTCCAGAGAGAACCTGTCCACGTCCACCGACGGCTCCAGGAGAGCGGTCGGTGTCTGCTCGCCTGCCACGCGCAGCACGGCGCCCTCCGTGAACCGGCTCACGCAGAACACGACGTCGGCCGACCGCAGGGTCCGCCTGACGAGGCTCGCTCCCAGTGGCGCCTTGCCCGGGACCAGCACCTCGGAGCCGTGCACGAAGATCGACACAAAAGCCCCGGTGGACTTCTTCACCCGGCGCGCGAGCCGTCCGAGGGGGAGCGTCTGCAGAAAGTGGATCGCATCGATCCCCTGCTGCGACGCCACCTCGGCTATCCGCTTTGCCAGCGGCCGCCGGGCCCGCAGGTAGTTTCCCCTCACCCGCACCACGCGGTACAGGAGGGACTCGTCCACCTCCTGGTGGCCCGGACGGGCCGGAGCGATGACCACCACGTCGGCGGGCCGGAAGCCCGAGCACAGGCTCACGAGGTACGACTCGATGCCTCCCGTCTTGGGGGGAAAGTCGTTGGTGACGAACAGGTGGCGCACGTGTCGAGCCTACGGCCCCTGCCGGGCGGGACGAATCTGCCGCCCGATTCCCTCAGATGCCATCCGGCGGCGACACCTCGAAAAGCAGCTCGACCTCGACGCAGACCCCCAAGGGCAGCTCGGCGACGCCGACGGCGGCCCGGGCGTGGCGCCCCGCTTCCCCGAAAACCTGCTCAAGAAGCTCGGATGCCCCGTTGGCGACCTGAGGCTGTCCGGTGAAGCCTTCGGCGCTGGCCACGAATACGCCGATGCGCACCACACGCCGGACGAAACCCAGGTCGCCTATGACTGTCTTGAGCGCGGCCAGGCCCTGGACACAGCAGGTTTTTGCGGCGTCCGTGGCGGTGGCGACGTCCACGTCTGCGCCGACCTTGCCCAGGCAGACCGGGGAGCCGTCGCGCATCGGGATCTGTCCGGAAATGAACACCAGATCACCCACCCGAACCGCTGGAACGTACGCCGCCACGGGTTTCGCGGCCTGGGGGAGCGACAACCCCAGCTCCTCCAGCCTGCGTTCAGGGTTCATTGCGATTCCTCTCTCTCCAATCGTCGGACAAAGCCGCTCAGTGCGGGTGTGGGTCGGTCACCTCGAGCTCACCACGCGCGATTGCTCTCAGGTCTCTCAGCACACGCGTCATCGCGCCCAGCAGGAAAGCCACCATCCCGGATATCCCGAGCGCCAGCACCCAGGGCGAGACCCTCAGCAGGGGGGCGGGGAACAGCAGCAGCGAGCCCGCCACCAGTCCCGCCACACCCAGCAGGGTGAACAGGCCCAGCGACTCGAGCCGCAGGTCGACGCAAAAGGCCGCCACTCCCGCGACCAGAAGCGCCAGGCCGAGCCAAGACCCGCGCAGCGTGACGAAACCGAACAGGCCCAGCCCCAGGCTCACGACGGCCGCCACGCCCCCAGGTCCCGTCGAGGGGTGAAACAGCTCGAACACGATTCCGACGAGCCCCAGCAGGATGAGCAGGTAGGCAAGCGACGGCTGCGAGGCTGCGTGGCCGACTCGGCCGAGCAGGTCCTGCTTGCGGAACCTCACGCGCAGGCCGTCCGGGTTCGTGTGCAGCGTGAGCTCACGGCCTCCGGCTCTCACGACGCGGCCGTCCACCTTTCTGAGGACGTCGGGAAGCTGCAGCGCGACCATCTGGACGAGCCCCTGCTCTTCCGCCTCCTCCGCGGACAGCGCACGATCGCGTATCGCAGACGGGACCTTCAACGACCCCGCCGCCGTACCGCGTTCGCGAAGGTCGAGAGCCGTCGCCGGACCCAGGGCCGAACCCGGCGATATCGCAGCGACGTGCGACGAGGTCACGACGGCAGCCGCGGAGTTCGCTGCTCTGGCGCCCGGCGGGCCAACCCACGTGATCACCGGCACGGGCGATTCACGCAGAACCCGGGACAACCGGTCCGGGCGGCCGCGTCCGATGCCGCCGGCGGAGTCCACCTGCAGCACGACGGCCTCGGCTCCCTCGCGCCCCGCCACGCGGATGGCGGTCGTGATCGACCTCTCGACCACCGAGTCGATGATCCCCTGGACGGCGACGACCTCCACCCTCCTCAGGTCGTCCTGAGCCGACGAGCCGGGAGCGAGGGCCAAACAGGCCAGGACCACCCCGGCCGTTGCCAGCAGCCGGTACCGGCGCAGTGCGACGTTCACCCGGGAGCCGCCGCCCGCCGGTGTCCGAGGACGGTCACGCGGAATTCTGAATCACCCGCTGGTACGCAGCCTCGTACCGCTCCACCATCGCGCGGGCGGAGAAGTTCTCCCGAACGTGCTGCCGGCAGGTCTGCGGGTCGATCGCATCCAGCCGGCCGAACCGGTCCGGCATGTCCTCCGGGTCGTCCACGATGTAGCCGGTGACACCGTCCACCATCACCTCGGGCACCGCTCCGTGGCGCGTGGCGATCACCGGCGTCCCGCAGGCGAGTGCCTCGACCATCACCAGGCCGAAGGGCTCGTGCCAGTTGATCGGGAAAAGGACGCAGCGAGCCCCCGCATAGATCCGCCGCTTCTCTTCTTCGGTCACCTCGCCCCGGTAGTCGTCTAGGGGGCCGAGATTGGGGAAGATCCGCTCCTGCAGGTAGGCCTTCTCGTGCGGCTCCGCGGCCTTGCCCACCAGGACCAGGCGCATCCCCAAACGTCGGGCCACGTCCATCGCGATGTGGGCCCCCTTTTCGGGGGTGAAGCGGCCGACGTAGGCGAGGTAGTCCTCCTTTTCCGGCTGGTACGGGAAAGCGTCCACGTCGATTCCGTTGTGGATGACGTCCAGATAGGAGATGTCCGGCATGTCCGCCGCTTGCGCATGGGAGATCGCCACCACGTTCACGCGATCCTTGACCAGGTCGTAGAGGCGGCGTTGGTCCGGGGTGAACGGGCCGTGGACCGTGATGATCACCGGGGTTTGCGAGAACGCGCCGAACGCAGGTCCCGCCAGCCCCCCGTGGTCGTGGATGACGTCGAAATCCTCGGCGTGGATGTAGCAGCTGAGCGCGTGGAGCAGCTCAGGGGCCAGCTCGCCGATCCGGTCGGTCCCTCGGGGAGGGGCCGCAAAGGGTGAGACCAGCTTCGCCTTCGTGCTGCTGCCTCCGGGGGCGAACAGGGTCACGTCATGGCCGCGCTCCGTCAGCTCGTCGGACAACGACGACACGACCCATTCGATCCCGCCGTAGGTCACTGGAGGCACGCGCAGCCACGGGGGAGCGAGCTGGGCGATCCGAAGGGCCATGTCACCTCGCACAACAGCCGGACGTGGATTACGTGGAAGGCGGGGCGCCTTCCGGGAGCAAAGATTACAGGGAGTAGAATGTCCGCCATCGGGACGTAGCGCAGCTTGGCAGCGCGCAGCGTTCGGGACGCTGAGGTCGCGGGTTCAAATCCCGCCGTCCCGACTGTCGGGGGCCCGGTCGCCACCGGGCCCCCGCTTCGTGGGAAGGGGTTCATGTGGACATCGCCACGTTTCAACAGCAGATAGAACGCATCTACCTGGTCCGGGACCGCGAACGGGGCGCAGCCCGGACCTTCGCCTGGCTGGTCGAGGAGGTGGGCGAACTGTCCCGGGCGCTTCGCGGCGAGGACCGCGAAAACCTGGAAGAGGAGTTCGCCGACGTGTTCGCCTGGCTGGCGTCGCTGGCTTCGCTCGTGGGAGTGAACCTCGAGACGGTGGCCGCCAGCCGCTACGGGGCAGGCTGTCCGAAGTGCGGAAGCGCTCCCTGCTCCTGCCCGCCGTCGGCATGAGCCGGCCGGCATACGGGCGCCCCGACGGCGACGCGGAGCTGGCAGAGCTGGTCGAGATTCTCAACCGCACCTACCTCAGGACCCGCGAGGAGGGCGAGCAGTGGCTGAAGCGTACGCCCGCGGAGGATCTTCGGGTCATCCGGCGGAGCGGGCGGGTGGCCGGCAGCCTGCTGCTTCTGCCCTGGGCCCAGTGGTTCGGTGGGAGCAGCATCCCCATGACCGGCGTGGCGGCCGTGGGCGTGGACCCCGAGGTGCGGTCGTCCGGAATGGCTTCTTCGATGATGCGGTCGGCCCTCGAGGAGATGCACCAGGCCGGCGTTCCCCTGTCCGCCCTGTTCCCGGCCACGCAGCCCGTCTACCGCAGAGCGGGCTATGAGCTTTCGGGCACATGGTCGCGCTTTAAGCTGCCCGTGCACTCGGTGGACCTGCGCGACCGCACGCTGGACATCAAGCGCGTTGATGCGTCCGCGGCAAAAACGATCAAGGCGCTGTATGACCGGCGGTCGCGGTCCGCCTCGGGGCACCTGGACCGGCCCCCGAAGATGTGGGAGAGGCTGGTCAGTCCCGAGCGCGAAGAGATCCACCTGTACGTGGCGTCCGGGTCCGGAGGGCCGGAGGGTTACGTCGCCTTTACGCAGCGCCGGGACAAGGAGTGGCGCTACGACCTGGTTCTGCAGGACTTCGTCGCTCTGACCGCGGCTGCCGCGCGCCGGCTGTGGACCTTCTTCGCCGACCACCGGTCGTTCTCGCGGGACGTGCTGTGGGTCGGCCACGTCGCCGACCCGGTCCTTCTGATGCTGCGGGAGCAGCAGTGGGAAGTGACCCGCATGTGGACCTGGATGACCAGGATCGTGGACGTGAAGTCCGCTCTCGAGGCACGCGGCTACCCGCGTGGGCTGGAGGCCGAGCTGCACCTGCAGGTGGCCGACGACGTTCTGCCGTGGAATGACGGGCGGTTCGTGCTCGAGGTGTCCGGGGGGCATGGTGCCGTCCGCAAGGGGGGCCGCGGAAAGCTGTCGGTGGACGTCCGGGGCCTGGCCTCGATGTACACGGGGTTTTTGACGGGGGCCGAGACCGTCGCCGCGGGGTACGCGTCCGGATCCGAGGCCGAGCTGTCCAAGGCGTCGGCGGTGTTCGCCGGGCCCCCGCCGTGGCTTCCGGACTTCTTCTAGCCCCCGGTCCCGATCCCGAACAACAGCTCCGCGATCTGCACCGCGTTGAGGGCTGCGCCCTTGCGCAGGTTGTCTCCGCAGGCGAAAAGGGACAGCCCGTTCGGGACCGCCGGGTTGCGCCTGATCCTGCCCACCAGCACCTCGTCGATGCCCGCGGACTGCAACGGCGTCGGATAGACGGCTTCTCCCGGCCGGTCCAGGACCCGAACGCCGGGAAACCCTGAGATCGCGCGGCGGGCCTCGTCCGGCGGCAGCTCGCGGTCCAGGGAGACGGACACGGACACGGAGTGCCCGACGAGCACCGGCACCCGGACCGACGTCGCGTGGACACGCAAATCCTGGGAGCCGAGGATCTTCTGCGTCTCGAAGACCATTTTCTGCTCCTCGGTGGACGTGTCCCCGCCATCGGGAAACGACTCGCAGTGGGGGAACAGGTTGAACGCCAGGGGGTGCGGGTAAACGTGGGGCTCCCCCACGTCCAGCGGCTCCTCGCCCCGCAGGGCAGGGACCTGGTCAACGGCCTTGCGGACCTGGTCCAACAGTTCCTCCATTGCCTCGCGGCCGGTTCCACTCACGGACTGATACGACGTGGTGGTCATTGCGGCGATGCGGGCCGACGCATGAATCGGCGCGACCGCCATGCAGACGGTGGCGGTCGTGCAGTTGGGGTTGGCGACGATACCGGCGTGTGTGCCGGCAGCCTCAGGGTTTATCTCTGGGATCACCAGCGGCACACCGGGGTCCTGGCGGAAGGCCGAAGAGTTGTCCACGACCACCGCCCCGGCTGCCACCATCCGCGGCACCCACTCGCGGGCCGTGTCTGAGCCGACGCAACTCAGAACCAGGTCCAGATCGCGCAGGCGGGGGTCCGAGAGCTCCTCGACCACGACCTCGGTGTCCTGCCACGTGACGCGCCTGCCGGCCGAGCGCGCCGACGAGAACAGCCTCAGCTCACCTACCGGAAATCCCCGCTGCGCCAGGATCGACAGGGCCGTCTCGCCGACCACCCCGGTCGCTCCGGCGATGCCGACCCTGAGGCTCACTGCGCCGGGGCGGGAGGCGGGTGCTCCGCCCGGTAGACGACCTCCTGCGACAGCCGGAACCGGTCGTGGACCGCCTGCACCGCGCGCTCCACCTGGTCCTTGCGCACGACGCAGGAGATGCGGATGGGCGACGTGGAGATCATCAGAATGTTCACCCCGGCCTCCGCCAGGGCATGGAACATGTCGGCGGAGACCCCGGGGTGCACCCGCATCCCCGCGCCCACGAGGCTCACCCGGCCGATCTCCTGGTCGCTGTCCACGGAGTTGGCTCCGATCGTCTGCGTAACCCGCCGCATCGTGTCCATCGCTCGCGGCAGGTCTTCAATGGGAACGGTGAAGGAGATGTCCGTCCGGCCTTCGTGCGACACGTTCTGCACGATCATGTCCACGTTGACCTCAGCCTCCGCCAACGGCTTGAACACCAGCGCCGCCACCCCAGGCTGGTCCGGTACGCCCTCCAACGTCACTTTCGCCTCGGACGTGTCATGCGTGACCGCCGAGATGATCGCCTTCTCCATCATCCGTTCGTCCTCTTCGGAAACAAAGGTCCCCTGCTCCTGCACGAATGACGATCGCACGTGCAGAACAACGCGGTGGTTCCGGGCCAGCTCGACCGATCGCGCCATGAGCACGCGAGAGCCGGTGGCAGACATCTCAAGCATCTCCTCGTAGCTGACTGCGTGCAGCTTCCGGGCCTCCGGCACGATCCGGGGATCGGCCGTGAACACTCCGTCCACGTCCTTGCACAGCTCGCACACGTCCGCTTCCAGGGCAGCGGCGAGCGCAACGGCGGTGAGGTCCGACGCGCCGCGGCCGAACGTGGTGATGTCCAGCGTGTCCCCGGAAACGCCATGAAAGCCGGCCACGATCGGGATGCGCCCTTTGTCCAACGACTCCACAATCCTGCGCGGCCGGACGTCCGCGATCCGCGCCTTGCCATGCAGCGCATCGGTGATGATCCCGGCCTGGGAGCCGGTGAACGACTCTGCCTCGCGTCCGAGCCTGTCGATGGCCATCGCGACCAGCGACATGGAAATCCTCTCCCCGGCCGAGACGAGCATGTCCAGCTCGCGGGGGGGCGGTTGCTCGTTGACGGACCTGGCCAGCGCGAACAGCTCGTCGGTCGTGTCTCCCATCGCCGACACCACCGCGACCACCCGGTCGCCGCCGGACGCCGTCGCGACGATCCGCCGCGCGACGTTGTGAATCCGCGACGCGTCGGCCAGCGACGATCCGCCGTACTTCTGGACGATGATCCCCATCTCAGACCTCGCGGCGCCCCTCGAGCGCGCGTCCGAGGGTCACCTCGTCGGCATAGTCGAGGTCACCGCCGACCGGGAGCCCGGAAGCGATGCGCGTGACCTTCATCCCCAGAGGCTTCAGCAGGCGGCTGAGGTACATCGCGGTCGCTTCGCCCTCGACGCTGGGCGACGTCGCGAGTATCACCTCGGACACGGCGTCTGTTCCCACCCGCTCCAGCAGCTCGCGCACGCGCAGATCCTCTGGCCCGATCCCGTCCAGGGGGGAGATGCAGCCGCCGAGGACGTGGTAGACGCCTTTGAACTCCGCCGTGCGCTCGATGGCCGCCAGATCCTTGATCTCCTCCACCACGCAGACGATCGCGAGGTCGCGGCCGGAGGCCGAACAGATCGGGCACAGCATTCCCTCAGCAAGGTTGAAGCACGTCCGGCAGAACGTGATCTTCAGCTTCACCTCCCGCATTGCCGACGCCAGCCGCTCCACGTCGTCGGAGGGAGCGCGAAGGACGTGAAGGGCGAGGCGCTGTGCGCTCTTCGGGCCGATGCCGGGAAGCCGGTTGAGTTCGTCCACCAGCCGCTGGACCAGTGGTGAGAAGACGGACACCTAGACGTCCGTCTCCTCGACGATCTCGGCCCCCAGCCCCTTCATGACCAGCTCGTCGGGCGTCGCCGCCACGGGGGCCGCGACCTGCGCCTTGGCGGGGTTGGTCCCGGGCTTGACCTCCGGCCGGAGCTTCAGCGAGCGGCCAAAGGCCTCCTTCGACGCCGCCGCGAGGTGCGCGGTGTGCTCGGTCTTCTGGATGGCCTCGGCGTGGAAGCTGCGCTCGAAGCCGACTACCAGCACCCCTTCGTTGACCTCCAGCGGCCATGCCTCCTTTATCAGCGCGTGCGTGGTCCGCTTGCGGGCCCGGACTCCCGCCAGAAACGCGTCCCACTGCTCCTGCAGTCCCTTCTCCGCGGGGTCGGCCGGCTGCTGTTGCGCCTCGGCCTCCGGCCGCTGGGGCTCGTCGTCCGCTTGGGTCGGGGCCGGCTGCGGAATGTCCGCTGCGGGGGTTGCCTGTGACGCTCCGTTGGCCGGGGCCGGCGGGGGCCCGGCCGCCGTCGTGCGCGGCCGCGGCGGCGCTGAGGTTGTGGCAGCGGTGGGTGCCACCTGGACGGCCGGAGCCTGAGGACCATGCCCCCCCTGCAGAATCACCCGCTCGAGCCGCTCCACCCGCGCGACGAGGGGAGCCGTATCGGCCTGAAGGCATGCCGCTCTGGCCAGAGTCACTTCGAGGGTGAGCCGCGGGTGGGACGCCGAGCGCACGTCGGCCTGCGCCTCCCCCAGGACCCGGAGCACCCACTCCAGGTGAGCCGGCGTGAACACCTGGACCAGCTCCCGCAGGCGGACGGCCGCCTGCTCGTCGGCGTCCAGGACGTGGTGGGCGCCGTGGGAGACGAGGAAAAGCGACCGGAACTGCTCCATGAGCTGCCGCAGCAGCTGGCGGGGGTCCCATCCACGCTCCACGATCGCCTCGACCTGCCTGAACACCTCGGCGACGTCCTGCGCCGCGATCGCCGACACCAGTCCCATCAGGACGTCCTCGGGCGCCTCGCCCACCATCTGGACGACGTCCTGACGGGTAATCGATCCCTGTGCCGATCCCGCGGCCTGGTCCAACAGGGCCAGGGCGTCGCGGGCCGAGCCGCGGGCGTGGCGGGCGATGAGCGCCAGCGCGGCCGGTTCGACCTTGAAGCCTTCCTGCTCGGCGATCGCCGAGAGGTGACCGGAGAGCAGCGACGCCGAGATCCTCCTGAACTCGAATCGCTGGCACCGGGACACCACGGTCGCCGGCAGCTTGTGGGACTCGGTGGTGCACAGGACGAACACGACGTGGGACGGAGGCTCTTCGAGGATCTTGAGCAGCGCGTTGAACGCCGGCGTGGACAGCTGGTGCGCCTCGTCGATGATGTAGACCTTCCGGCCCCCGGACGCCGACGCCAGGGGTATCGAGTCGCGGATCGACCGGACGTCGTCGACGGACGTGTGTGAGGCGGCGTCCATCTCGAAGACGTCCAGAGAGATGCCGTCTGAGATCTCCCGGCACTGGACGCACTTGCCGCAGGGCTCCGGGGTGGGACCCTTTTCGCAGTTCAACGACTTCGCGAGGATCCTGGCCGTCGAAGTCTTGCCCGTTCCCTTGGGTCCCGAGAACAGGTAGGCGTGGGCGACCCGGTCCTCACGCAACGCCCCCGCCAGAGTCTCGGTCACGTGCTCCTGACCGAGATGGGGACAGGACCCCGTCGCGTAGGGGTCGGGGACGTCGGTGAACGTCGCCGGGCGCCACTTTCGGTACAGGGACAGATAGGTCAAGGCCGGGCCTCGGTAGTCGTCGCGTCCTGGATTGGAGCGGCGACCAGGCTTCCCCGCGGCACCCGGAGGAGATCGCTTACCGTTGCTCCCTCCCGGGCCTGGCGGGGTTCACGAGCCTCCGTCGCGCGGGACCCGATCGCCGCACCAATCCAGGACGTGTTGGGGTCCGGACCGATTCTACCGGCGGCGTGGACACGGGGGCCGGGGGGCCCGGCCTAGCGCGGGATCCCGCTGATGGGGCCCGCCGCGTCGCAAGAACGATCAGGCGCCCGGCGGGCCCGCAGGCTTACACCACAGCGGAGGAGGTGGGATTCGAACCCACGAGGGAGCTTTCACCCCCTACACGCACTCCAAGCGTGCGCACTCGACCGGGCTATGCGACTCCTCCGCCGAATACAGTAGCCGCCGGGCGGCCGCGCCGAAGGGCGGGTGCCGAACCCCTCGCGTAGACTCCTCGGCGGAGGAGTACCAAAGCGGCCGAATGGGCGCGCCTCGAAAGCGCGTGAGCCTTCACGGGCTCCGAGGGTTCAAATCCCTCCTCCTCCGCCCCCAGCGCGCCGCTCGCCGAAGAACCGGGCGAGCGGCTCGGCGCACTCGTCCGCCAGAACCCCCCGTCGCACCCGCGTGCGGTGGTTGAGACGCGGGTCCTCCGGGATGTTGTAGAGCGACCCACACGCACCGGCCTTGGGATCCCAGGCGCCGAACACCAGACGGTCGATGCGGGCTGCGACGATCGCTCCCGCGCACATGGGGCACGGCTCGAGCGTCACGAACATCTCGCAGCTCTCCAGGCGCCACGTGCCCAGCCTCTCGGCCCCCAGCCGCAGCGCGCTCATCTCGGCATGTCCGGACGGATCCTGGACCAGGTCCCGTGTGTTGTGGCCCCGAGCTACCACTTCGCCCGATCGGACCAGGACCGCGCCCACGGGGACGTCGCCGTGGCCGGGGGCCGTCAGCGCCTCCTGGAGTGCCAGCCGCATGAAGCCGTCGTCCGAGGCTGGGCCCGTCATGGCGCAGCAGCAGGCAGGCGACAGGTTTGGAAATCCGGGAGCCGGGGATGACTCCGGTCAGGAGACTGCCGGCAAAGTTTTGCGAAGGCGCCGCTCAGAGCAGCGCCTTCTGCTTTGCGGGAGCAGCGGCAAGCTCGGAGAGCAGCCGGGTCGTGGACCCCGCAATCTCGTCCACAGAGCGCTCAAAGGCCTCCCGGTTCGCCTTTGACGGCTCCCGGTAGCCGCTCACCTTTCTGACAAACT
>DATLNZ010000078.1 GCA_035536535.1 Actinomycetota bacterium
CCGCTGACGGCCTGGTCGACGTCGCGCACCGCCACCGACTGGCATTGTGGCTCGCCATAGGCGTTCTGAGCGCCGCGGCAGTGATAGCGCGGCGCGCCGTGTCCATAGCCGACCCCCATCTGCCGGCCACAACGGCCGCAACGGATCAGTCCGGCCAGGAAGGCTGATCCGTCGCGCGGCGCACCGCGGCGTTTCTGCGCGAAGTTGTAGCGATTGTCGGCGAGCTGTCGGCAGTTGGCCCGATAGGCGTCAAAGCTCAGATAGGCTGGGTAGATGTCAGGCACCACGATGTCCCACGCCTCCGGCGCGAGCCGCCCCTCAACCATGCTGGTGCGATCGCCGGTGCGCCCGTAGGCGTAGTCGGGTAGGCGCTACGACATTGCTGTCGAGCGCCCCCCTCAGAACCGGACGTGCTGATTGCTCCGCATCCGGCTCAAGCCTCTGCCGCTTCATATCCCACCCGCTGGTGATGCCGGTGATGGCACCACCGGTGCAGGAGGCGCAGGTTTCCCGTCTCGTTCCCGCCGCCCTGGTGGCGCGGCTTGGCGTGGTGCTCGTCCATCAGGCCGATGTCCTCGTCCGGGTCGAACGGGACGCCGCACGCGGCGCAAGCATAGCCCTGGGTTCGGAGGAGGTCCTGCCGCCGTCTGGAGAGGGAGCGAGCCTCCAATCTCCGCTGCCGCCGCTCGTCCCAGTACGGTCGTGCGTCGGGGTCCAGGGGACTGCTGCGTCCCCTGACCTTGATGTGGCGGACGATCTTGGTGTCGCTGTACCAGGGCAGCATGGCCGCCCCCGGCACCGCTGCGTCTGCGAAGTTCCACACCCGTGATCGGGTCGGCCTGAAGTAGCGGGCCTTGACCCATCCTTTGCTCTTCGTCGGGTGTCGCCGCCTGGCCCACGCCCACAGCATCTGCCAGACCCGATGGTCAGCATAGGAGAAGGTGCGGGCGGAGCAGGCGTGGCGGTAATACAGGGTCCAGCCCCGGATCACCGGAGCAAGGGCCCGCACCACCGCTCCGGCGGGGGCTTGTCTGTTCGCGTCGAGGTAGGCCTTGATCGCGCGCAGGTGCGCGAGAACCTTGGCCTTCTCCGGTCGGATCAGCAGCTTCCCGTCGCGGAACTTCCGGGCCGTGAACCCGAGGAAGTCGAAGCCTGCATCGATGGAGACGATGCGGGTCTTCGCGTGGTTCAGCACGAGCCCCCGGTCGGCCAGGAAGGCCTCGAGCCTGGGGAGCACATGCCGTTCCAGGACCTCCTTCGACGGCGCCGTCACGAGGACGTCATCGGCGTACCTGATCAGGACGACGCTCTTGTCCATCCCCTTCTTCGTTGCGGCCTTGACGGGGTTGCCGTCGCGGTCCTCGCCGCCGAAGAGGCGCTCCATCCCATCGAGGGCTACATTCGCCAATACGGGCGAGAGAATTCCGCCCTGCGGCGTACCGGCCTCGCTGGCGCGCCAGGCACCCCTGTCGATCGATCCGGCCTTGAGCCAGCGTTCGATCATCCTCGTGAAGGTCGGCAGCCTCGCCAGCAATGGCCCGTGGGCGATGGCGTCGAAGCAGCCGGAGATGTCGGCATCGAGGATCCATCGGCTCGACCCCTTCTGGCCGAGCGCAATGAAGACCGCCTCGATCGCGTCCATCGTGCACCGTCCGGGCCTGAACCCGTAGCTGTTCGCCTCGAAGCGCGTCTCCCACTCGGGTTCCAGCGCCAGCTTGACGACAGCCTGCATCACGCGGTCTTTGACGGTCGGGATGCCCAGAGGACGCAGCTTGCCGTTGGCCTTCGGGATGTAGACCCTCCGGACCGGTTTCGGCTTGTATCCTGTGAGGTCCAAACCGCTCTCCAGCAGCGTCACCCGGTCTTCCGGCGTCCGGCACACCACGCCGTCGATCCCGGGTGTGTTCCTGCCCGTGTTCCGCTGGGTCACCTGTCGGATCGCCAGCAGCTTCGCGGACCGGGAGCGGACGAGCAGCTTCTGCAAGTTTTTCACTCGCGCGCCGTCGCCTGCCTTCGCGGCACGGAAGATCCGGTCCTGGATGCGCCCTACGACGGCCTCCGTTGCGGTCCAGTCCACGCTGGACCACGTCATCGGCTGTCGCCCGTCGGTCTGTTCGGCTCTCACCGTCTAACGTCTCCGACCGGCACTGGCGTCCAGGTCCATGGCTTCCGCTGAGACCTGCCGGAAGTCTGCGCCCTTTCGGGCCGGGTATCCCCCGCTTGTGCGGGCCCTATCCGCCCCATTACAGGGCGGCCTTCGC
>DATLNZ010000079.1 GCA_035536535.1 Actinomycetota bacterium
CTGGTCGCCTACGACCTGCTCGCCGCAGGGTCCGGCGCGTCCCGGCACCGGAGGCTCGACCAACCGGGGGCCCGCCAGCTGGCGTGGGCTCTCGGCCCCCACGTGACCGGCGCCTACTGCTATCCGGACGCCCGCACGGACGACGCTCGGCTGGTCTGGACGATCGCGCGCACAGCCGGGGAGATGGGAGCGGTGGTCGCCAACCACGCGCCGGTGCTCGAGCTGCTGCGGGACACCCGCGGCAGAGCCTCCGGCGCTGTGGTATCCGACGTGGAAACCGGCGAGCCGGTCCACGTGCGAGCCCGCGTCGTGGTGAACGCCTCCGGTGTGTGGGTGGACGAGGTGCGCCGGCTGGAGGATCCGGCGGAGCTGGCGGGGGTGCGTCCGGCGAAAGGCATCCACCTGACCTTCCCCGCGTCGGCTATCCGGACGACGGCGGCGATGCTGCTTCCGGCCGGAGACGGCCGCTACGTCTTCGTCATCCCGTGGGTGGACTCGACGGTGATCGTCGGGACGACAGACGACGACTACACCGGACCCCTCGACTCCCCCACCGCGCTGCCGCAGGAGGTGTCGTACCTCATCGACACCGTCAACTCCTACGTCGATCCACCCGTCGGACAGCAGGACGTCCTTTCGGCGTGGGCGGGGTTGCGCCCGTTGATCCAGAAACCGGGCCGCCGGCTCAAGGAGCTGTCGCGGCGTCACAGCGTCACTATCGGCTCGGCCGGAGTCGTCACCGTCGCCGGCGGCAAGCTCACCACCTACAGGACGATGGCCGCGGAGGCGGTGGACGCAGCCGCCGAGTCGGCCGGTCTCGGCACAATCCGCGCGTCGCGCACCTCACGCATCCGGCTGTCGGGGGCCGGGGAAGCCGTCCCGGACGAACGCGTCGTGGCCGCGGCAGCGAAGCTGGGACTGGACTCCGCCCACCAGCTCCGGCTGCACCGCCGGTACGGCACACATGCGCTGGACGTGCTGGACCTCGCCGAACGCGAACCAGAGCTGGTGGAGCCGCTGCATCCCCACCTGCCCTACCTCCTCGCGGAGGCCGCCTATGCGATCGAGTTCGAGTCGGCACGCAGGCCCAACGACGTCCTCGGCCACAGGCTCAGGGCTCGGATCACCTCGCCGGACGGGGGCCGCGCCGCGGCGGCCTGGGTGAGCTCGCGGTTGGCGATGACCCTGGCGTGGGACGAGCGGACGCGGGCGATGCATATGTCCGGTTATGACCGACTCGTAGCTTCCGAGAGGAGCGTTCGGGACGTCTTGAATCCTTAGATACCCGCAGGTCAGCTCCATTTATCCCAGAACATTCGCTCGTTTAAACGTGCGCCGGGCACGGGAACGAACGCCCCATGCGGCCCCTGCGACTCGTTGGTTTCATGGCGGTGGCTGCCACCTTCGCGATCGTCTCCTGTGGGCCGGCTCCCGCTCCCACCCGAGCGACGTCCCCCAAGCAGGTCAAGTCAGAGCCGGCGGTCGGACAGGGTCGGCCCCGGGTCCGGACGCAGGCGGCTGTCTCGCGACTCCCGGCCGCTCGTCGGGTACAGCCGGTGGCGAAGGCCCCGGCTCCGGTCCGCAGCGCTCCCGCCACCCCCGTCGCGGCATCTGCTGCCGCCGCGCCCCGCATCGACGCCAAGGCCCTGCAACACCGGCTTTCCTCGCTTGGCTACTGGCTCGGTGAACCGGACGGCCAGCTGGGCGGACTCACCCGCCAGGCGATCTTCGCCTTCCAGAAGACACGCGGCCTGCCACGGGACGGAAAGGTCTCACCCGAGCTGATCGAGGCACTGAAGGCGGTGTCGGCGCCCGAACCGCGGAGCCGGACCGGGGACCTAGTCGAGATCGACAAGGGGCGCCAGCTGATGTTCGTCGTCCGCGATGGCCGCGTTCTGTGGACCTTCAACGTGAGCACCGGCACGGACAAGCCGTACGAGGACGAGGACCGTCGCAAGCAGACCGCCCACACGCCGGAAGGGCGCTGGATATTCGAACGCCAGCTCCACGGACTTCGGGAGGCCGACCTGGGGGACATCTGGAGCCCGAAGTACTTCGCCCCTGGGGGCGTCGCCCTGCACGGGTCGGAGTCGGTCCCGGCGCACCCGTCGTCGCACGGCTGCGTCCGCATCTCGATCCCGGCGATCAACTACATCTGGGAAAAGGGACTGGCGCCGCTGGGCTCGACGATCTGGGTGTACTAGGGCTCAGCACTCAAGTCAGTTGTGCGTCTTGTGCGGGCCCGCCTGCTCTGCAGTCCTCGCTGGCGCGCCGCTCCGCGCCGCTGG
>DATLNZ010000080.1 GCA_035536535.1 Actinomycetota bacterium
GCGGCGGCGGCGCGCGCAGCTTTCGCGGGTTGGAAACGGGGAGCCTTCATCGGGACCTCCGAGCCTTCTAGCGTAGACGCGACGGGCCGAAAAAGATAGCGGGGAGCCGGTGCCCGATCAGGGGAGGGTGATGACGTCGCCCTGCCCGGGGACGATGCTTCCCGGATACGGCGGACGGGTCTGATCCGCCCGGTGGTGATAAACGACGATCTTCTTCGCGTCCACCCGCTTGCCTTTTTTCGCCGCGCCGAAGAGCACCCATGGGGAGGCGAAGGCGACGTCCAGGCCCCGCATCTTGAGCAGCGCCTCGTCGCTTTCCGTGTCGCCCGTGAAGTAGAGCTTCCGGCCGCGCCACGTCACGAGATAGGAGGAATGCTCGACCTTCTCGGCCTGCCCGTGGGGGGTCGCGAACGCCAGGATCTCGAAGTCCCCGTGCCGGACGGGCACGCCGGGGGTGGCCGCCTGGCCCCCGGGCACGGCGCGGGAGAGCTGCGGCGGCCCGATGAATTTCATGGAACGCGCCCGGTAGAGCTCCGGCGCGAAGTGGTCGGCGTGGGCGTGGGTGATCAGCACGGCCGCTCCGTCGAGGGGAGGCAGGCGCTTCGCGTCCCAGGTCATGTAGCCGAACGCTCCGGACCGGTAGGGGAAGTCGGTCACGAACGCCGTCTTGCCGTCCGTGACGTGGATGGCGGCGTTGCCGACGAAGGTCATCTTCAACTCGCCGGCCGCCGGCGTCGAGGCGGCCAGAAAGAGCGTGAGCACAGCAAACATCGGTGCACCTCCTGAAATCCGAAGAGCCCCTCGGAGGGGCCCTTCGGAGATGAAACGGAGCGACGGGCCGTTCCCTAATCCTCCTCGGAAGCGTCCACTTCGGCGTCCGCCTCGGCCAGGGCGAGCTCCTCCGCCGGGTCGGTCAGGAAGTCCTCGAGCGCCGGCTCCTCGACCTGCGGGATGTCTTCCCGCTCGAGGACGACGTTGCGGTAGTACTCCATGCCGGTGCCCGCCGGGATGAGGCGGCCGACGATGACGTTCTCCTTGAGGCCCCGGAGGTTGTCCACCTTCCCGGAGATCGACGCCTCCGTGAGCACCCGTGTCGTCTCCTGGAAGGAGGCGGCGGAGATGAAGGAGTCCGTCGAGAGAGAGGCCTTGGTGATCCCGAGCAGCATCGGGCGCGCGGTGGCCGCCTGGCCCCCGGCGTTGATCACCCGCTCGTTTTCCTCCTCGAATCGGAAGCGGTCCACCTGCTCGTCGTTCAGGAACTCGGTGTCGCCGACATCCTCGATCTTCACGCTCCGCATCATCTGGCGAACGATCACCTCGATGTGCTTGTCGTTGATCGCCACGTTCTGGGACCGGTAGACCTCCTGGATCTTGTCCACGAGATAGCGCTGCAGCTCCTTCTCGCCGAGGATGGCGAGCACGTCGTGGGGATTGATGGGACCGTCGATCAGCGGGTCGCCGGCCCGCACCCGCTCCGCCTCCTGCACGTTGACGTGCGTGTGGCGGGGGATGAGGTACTCGCGCGTCTCCCCGTCGTCGCCGGTCACGATGATCTTCCGCATGCCCTTCACGATCGGGCCGTGCGAGACGGCGCCGTCGATCTCCGTGATGACCGCCGCGTCCTTGGGCCGGCGCGCCTCGAAGAGCTCCACGATGCGGGGCAGACCGCCGGTGATGTCCTTGGTCTTGGTCGTCTCGCGCGGGATCTTCGCCAGCACGTCGCCGGGCGAGACCTCCTGGCCGTCGGCGACCATGAGGTGCGACCCGATCGGCAGGAGGTACTTGCGCTCCCCTCCCTTGCCGGCCTGCACGATGACCTGGGGCGAGCGCTTCTCCGCCCCCACCGTCTCCACGATGATCTTCTGGGCCAGACCCGTGACGCGATCCGTCTCCTCGCGGAGGTTCTCCCCTTCGTGGATGTCACGGAACGCGATCTTCCCGCCGACCTCCGTGAGGATGGCGGAGGTGAAGGGATCCCACTCGACGAGCTCCTGCCCGGGCACGACCTCCTGGCCGTCGGTTACCTTGATCGTCGAGCCGTACACGACCGAATAGCGCTCCTTCTCGCGCCCCTTGTTGTCCACGATCGTGATCTTCCCGTTGCGGTTGATGACGACGAGGTTGCCGTCCTTGCGCTCGACGGTGGCCACGTTGAGGAACTTGAGCGTCCCCGGGTTCTTGGCCGAGTGCTTCGACTGTTCCGTCACGCGGGACGCCGTACCGCCATAGTGGAAGGTCCGCATCGTCAGCTGCGTGCCGGGCTCGCCGATGGACTGCGCCGCGATGACCCCGCAGGCCTCGCCGATCTCGACCATCTTGCCGGAGGCGAGCATGCGCCCGTAGCAGAGGCGGCAGATGCCGCGCTTGGTCTCGCAGGTCAGCACCGAGCGGATCTTGACCCGCTCGATTCCGGCCTCCTGCACCCGGGAGGCCAGGTCCTCGGTGATCTCGTCGCCGACGCCGAGGATCCTCTCCTCCGACAGCGGGTCGAAGATGTCGTCCTGGGCGACGCGGCCGACGATGCGGTCGCGCAGCGGCTCGAGGGTGTCGCCGCCTTCCATGATCGCCGACACGGTGATCCCGTCGCCGGTCCCGCAATCCTCCTCGATGACGATGACGTCCTGGGCCACGTCGACCAGCCGCCGGGTCAGGTACCCGGAGTCGGCCGTCTTCAGGGCCGTGTCCGCGAGGCCCTTGCGGGCGCCGTGGGTCGAGATGAAGTACTGCAGCACCGAGAGCCCTTCCCGGAAGTTGGCGGTGATCGGCGTCTCGATGACCTCGCCCGAGGGCTTGGACATGAGGCCGCGCATGCCGGCGAGCTGCCGGACCTGCTCCTTGGAGCCGCGGGCGCCCGAGTCGGCCATGATGTAGATCGGGTTGAAGTCCTGCCCGGCCTGATCGGACTTCTTCATTTCCTTGAACATCTCGTCGGAGATGTTCTCGGTCGTCCGGTGCCAGATGTCGATGATCTTGTTGTGGCGCTCGCCGGCCGTGATGACGCCGGAGTTGCGCTGGGCCTCGACTTCGAGGACCTCGCGCCGCGCGGCCTGGAGGAATTCCTCCTTCTTCTGCGGGATGACCATGTCGTCCACGCCGATGGAGATCCCGGCCCGCGTCGCCGCGTGGAAGCCGAGGTCCTTCAGGTCATCGAGCATCTGCACGGTCAGCTCCTCGCCGTAGTTCAGGTAGACGTAGCTGACGAAGTCGGTCAGACCGCGCTTCTTGAGGTTTCCGTTGATGAACGGCATGGACTCGGGCAGCGCCCGGTTGAAGAGGACCCGGCCGACGGTCGTGTCGATGAGGGTCCGCTCCACGTCCTGCACCTCGGCGTGGAGGATGTCCTGGTCGTTGTACTGCGTCGTCAGGTCGATGTACTGGCCCGAGTAACGCACCCGGATCGGGGTGTGGGTGGTGACGTCCCCCTGCTCGAACGCCAGGATCACCTCGTCGAAGTCGGCGAAGATGCGCCCTTCCCCCTTGGCGTTGGAGCGCGCCTTGGTCAGGTAGTAGATCCCCAGCACGAGGTCCTGGGAGGGCACGGCGAGGGGACGGCCCGACGCCGGCGAAAGGATGTTGTTGGAGGAGAGCATGAGCAGCTCCGCCTCGACCTGGGCCTTCGGCGAGAGCGGCACGTGGACCGCCATCTGGTCGCCGTCGAAGTCGGCGTTGAACGCCGGGCAGACGAGCGGATGGATCTTGATGGCCTTGCCCTCGACCAGGACCGGCTGGAAGGCCTGGATGCCGAGCCGGTGGAGCGTCGGTGCGCGGTTCAGCAGCACCGGGTGATCGCGGATGACCTCTTCCAGCGCATCCCAGACCTCGGTGACGCCGGACTCGACCAGCTCCTTCGCGGCCTTGATCGTCGGGGCGAGCCCCTTCTTCTCGAGACGGTTGTAGATGAAGGGCTTGAAGAGCTCGACGGCCATCTTCTTGGGCAGCCCGGCCTGGTGGAGCTTCAGCTCCGGCCCGACGACGACGACCGACCGGCCCGA
>DATLNZ010000081.1 GCA_035536535.1 Actinomycetota bacterium
CTCGTCCATGGAGATCGAGTGTCCGCCGACGACCAGACCCCGTCCACCAAGGGCGGCCCTCAGGACCGACAGCGTCCTGCGCAGCGCTCCCTTGGCCCGGTCCTCCGGCAGCTCCGGCCACAGCAGCGCCGCGAGATGCTCACGTCTCACCGGCCCCGCGATCACGGCCAGGTACGCGAGCAGGGCCACGGCCTTGCGGGTGTCCACGTGCATCGGATGCCCCGTGACCCGCACCTCCGGGGGGCCCAGGAGCCGGATGTCGACCTGCGCCTGCGACTCGGGCGTGGTTGCGGTCTTCACGGCGTTCCGATCGTCCTCGGCGAGGCAGCAGGAGCAAAACCGTAACGGTTTCAGGACGACGTATTGCCAGGCTATGGCGTCGCTGGGGCATCAGCGACCGGGACGACCGCCGCCGGGGGCTGTGGCTTGGCCCCCGGGGGCGGGGCCGGTAGGGTCTCTGGGTCGCGCCAATCGGCACGCCGGATCAGGGGGTACAGATGCGAAAGCACCACGTTGCCGCCGCGCTCGTGATGGCGCTGGCGATGTCCGGCTGCGCCGGCCAGGGGGCCGAGTCGGAGGGCGGCGACAAGCGCACCGTACTCGCCGACTACAGCCACGACGAGTTCGCGAGCTTCTTCCTCGACTACTTCCCCGGAAAGGTGAGCGTCCGCCCCGGGGACACCGTCGAGTTCCGGCAGACCTGGACCGGCGAGGCGCACAGCGTGACGATGGGCACTTTGGTCGACCACATGATGAGCCTGGTCAAGCCCTACAAGGAGGCCGCGGAACGGGGCGAGGAGATACCGGACGAAGAGCCTCCGGAGGTCGCGAAGGCCTTCGAGGAGCTCCCATGGATGTTCGAGGATGAGGGAAGCGTGGCGCAGAACGCAGCCGTCCCCTGCTACCTCCGGGAGGGCTCTCCCCCCAAGGACGCCAACGCCCCCTGCGAGCCCAATCAGCGCAAGCAGCCGGCGTTCGACGGACGCTTCAGCTATTACAACAGCGGCTTCATCCCCTACACGGGAGCCAAGGGAAACATCTTCCGCGTGAAGATGGCTGAGGACATCAAGCCGGGAACCTACAGCTACTACTGCAACCTCCACGGTCCGTTCATGAGCGGCGACATCGAGGTGAAGCCGAAGTCCGCCTCAATTCCCTCCCAGGAGCAGGTGAACCGGCAGGCACGGCGCGAGATCCAGCAGGCGTCGGCCCCGCTCAAAGACATCTTCGGCCTGGCGCGAAAGGGGAAGCCGGTCGAAGTGTCCGAGGGAGTCACTATCGCGTCACCCTTCTCCGGCCTGGGGGCCGAGAAGGTGGAGCACGCCGGCATCAACGAGTTCATCCCAAAGACGCTTAAGGTGAAAGCTGGCGAGAAGGTCAGCTGGAAGTTTGTCGGCTACCACACGATCAGCTTCAATGTCCCCCGTTACTTCCCCATCATCGAGACCAGCAGCAAGACCGGGAAGGTGACCCGCAACCCGAAGCTGGACCCTCCCGCGGGCGGGGCGCCCAAGGTTGAACTTCCGGACTTCGACGCCCCCAAGCCGGAGGGACCGCCGCAGCCCAAGGTCGTGGATGCCGGCACCTGGAACGGCAAGGGCTTTTACTCCTCCGGGCTCATCGGCTCTCCCCCGTATCTCGAATGGAGCCTGCGCATCACCAAGCCGGGGAAGTACCGGTACGCGTGTCTGGTGCACCCACCGATGGTTGGGACGCTGGAGGTGCAGGCCTAACCCATGCCCAGACGCCGGGGCCGCGACGAGGGCCGGCGCAGGACGTCGCTGCTCGACGTCGTCGTGCTGGTCTTTCTGTCGGCATACGCGGCCGGCGCCGTGCTGCTGCTCGCCTTGGGTATCGGCTCGGTCGTGACCGCGGCCTCCGACTCGCTTCATGAGTCCATGCACCTGCGGGGGCTCGGGACGGACCTGATAGCCAGAGCCGCGATCAGGCTCGCGGACGCCTCGCACCGGCTGCAGCCACCGGGACAGATCGCGCTGGACTACACCTTCAGCGTCTTGAACCTCGCCCTGGCCGGGTTCCTGGTCTGGCTGCGGTCGCAGGACCGGACCGCCCGGCTGCTGGCCATTGCCATGGTGGGGACAGCAGCGGTGTTCAACCTCCAGGCCCAGAGCACCTACGAGGCGGTGCCACTGACGTCGCTGGAATCGCTCGTGCAGGTCGTGACCCACGTGATCGCCGGACTGGCCTACGTCTCGGCCCTGCTCGCGTTTCCGGACGGCCGCTTCGTCCCCCGGTGGCACCCGGTCGCCAAGGCCCTGCTCTACCTGCCGGCAGTCGCGGGAGTGATGTACCTGTCGCTGGGGACGGAAGGCACCGCTCGTCCGGCGGCGCTGATCACGTTCTTCGGCCTGCTTGTCCCCGCCGCCGGCGTCGCCGCCCAGGCCTACAGGTTCCGAAGGTCGCCGTCTCCCCAGGAGCACCAGCAGGCGCGGCTGCTGTTCTGGTCCCTGCTGCCCGCGCTGGCGCTGGGGATCTTCTTCCTCGCCACCCAGGGCATCGGTGCCACCGGCGGCACGACCCTGGTCGGCAGGCCTCTGGGCGAGATGCCGGTAATCGTGTTCCGGCTGTTCCAGCCCGTGTTCGCGATCGTGCCGATCGCCCTGGCCGTCGGGATCCTGCGCTACCGCCTGTGGGACATCGAGCGGGTCATCAACCGCACGATGGTCTACGGCGCGCTCACGGTTCTGCTGGCAGCCGGATACACGGCAGCCGTCTTCCTGCTCGGGCAGCTGTTCCGGCCGATCACCCGCGGGTCCAACCTCGCCGTCGCCGCCTCGACGCTGGCGATGGCTGCTCTCTTCGGCCCCCTGCGCCGCAGGCTGCAGGCTTCTGTGGACCGCAGGTTCAACCGCAGCCACTACGACGCGGTTCGCACCCTGGAGACGTTCACCTTCAGGCTCCGCGACCAGATCGACCTGGACACACTCACGGACGAACTGCGGGACGTGATCGGCCAGACGATGCAGCCGGCCCACGTGACGCTTCTGCTCCGGGACGGCTCCACCGGGCGGATCACCAGCGGCTCACCCGGATCCGGCCCGGACGCCACGAAGGGTGCCACCGGCCGCGGTTCGTAACGTTTTCGGGACGACGGAGGGGTAACAAGGGGTATGGCGAGGACGATTCGCAGGGGAATACGCAGGGGCTTCCAGCAACCGGGGGCCGAGCAGCCGCGCGTGACGGCCCCCGCGCAGGCGGCGGACGTCCACATCGCGCCCACCGACCCGATCCTGGAGTACTTCCGCAGTGCCGACGGCCCCGTGGACCTCGAAAAGCTCGTCTGGCAGTCGCCGGGACTGCAGGCGCTGCGCGATGCCGGAGTGAAGCTCGTGGTCCCGCTGGTCAGCCAGGGCGAGCTGATCGGCCTGCTCAACCTGGGCCCCCGGCTTTCGGAGCAGGAGTACTCGACCGACGACCGCAAGCTCCTCGAGAACCTGGCCTCCCAGACGGCCCCGGCCGTCCGTGTCGCGCAGCTGGTGCGCGAGCAGGAGGCCGAGATCCGCAAGAGCGCCCTGTACGAGCAGGAACTGCAGATGGCGCACCTCATCCAGAACAACCTCCTGCCCAAAGAGCCCCCACAGCCGGAAGGGTGGTGCTTCGCGGCGCACTACCAGTCGGCGCGCGAGGTGGGCGGCGACTTCTACGACTTCATCGACCTGCCGGACGGCCGCCTCGGCATAGTCATCGGCGACGTCACGGACAAGGGCGTCCCGGCCGCCCTGGTGATGGCGTCGGTGCGCAGCCTGCTCAGGGCGGCCGCACAGAGGCTCGTCCACCCGCCGGAGGTCCTGCAGCGGGTGAACGACCAGTCCTGCCCGGACATGCCGCCCAAGATGTTCGCCACGTGCCTGTACGGCGTGCTCGACCCCGCCTCCGGCCGGTTCCGGTTCTCCAACGCCGGACACAACTTGCCGTACCGCAAGACCTCCGATGGCGTCGAGGAGCTTCGCGCCCGGGGAATGCCGCTCGGACTCATGCCCGGGATGGCCTACGAGGAGAAGGAAGTCGTGATCGAGCCGGGTGAGACCCTGCTGTTCTCCAGCGACGGGATCGCGGAGGCACACAGCGCCGCGGGGGAGATGTACGGCTGCCCCCGGATGATGCAGCTGGTCGCGCGGCACCCCGGCGGCGCCACGATGATGGACGGGCTGCTGGAGGACCTCTCGTCGTTCACGGGGCCCAACTGGGACCAGGAAGACGACATCACGCTCGTAGCCGTCGAGCGCAAGCACCAGGCCGCCCGTCCGGCGCAGCCAGATCGCGGAGGCCAGATGGTGGAGAGGTTCAGCGTCCCCAGCAGTCCCGGAAACGAGCGGGAGGTCATGGCGAAGGTGGCGGAGATGGTGGCCGACGCCGGATTGGAGCCCCGGCGCCTCGAGAAGCTGAAGACCGCGGTCGCGGAGGCGACCATGAACGCGATCGAGCACGGCAACAAAAACGACCCGGACGTGCCAGTCGAGGTCGCCGTGACCAGGGACTCGGACTCTATCCGCGTCCAGATCTCCGACCAGGGCGGTGAGGTCCCGGTCGCCGCCGCCGTGGACCCCGACCTCGACAAGAAGATCGCCGGGCAGCAGACGCCGCGCGGCTGGGGACTGTTCCTGATCAAGAACATGGTCGACGAGATGAACGTCGCCACCGAAGGGTCACGACACACGGTCGAGCTGGTCGTGAACCTGTCCCCACAAGGAGAGTCCGAATGAGCGAGTTCGAGGCGGTGGTCCGGCAGACGGGATCGACGGCCGTTATGGACCTGAAGGGCCAGATCGACTCGGGCGCCGACCGCAACCTGTCGGAGGCCTACGAGAAGGCCACACAGAACGGCGCCACCTGCATCCTGCTGAACTTCGCCGAGGTCGACTACATCAACTCCACGGGCATTGCGCTGGTCGTGGGGCTGCTCGCACAGGCCAGGGCGTCCGGACGGGAGATCCGGGCTTGCGGCCTGAGCGACCATTACAAGGAGATCTTCGAGATCACGAGGCTCGCGGACTTCGTGAGCATCTTTCCGGACGAGGCGAGCGCAGTCGCGTAGGCGGAGGGGGCGAGATGGCACAGGGCACAGCGAGCATGGACGTCAGGAAGGCCAGCGACCGGGCGAGCATCGTAGACATAAGCGGCGACGTCACGGCCGGATCCGAGGCGGTGCTTATGGACGCCTACGAAAGGGCCACGGGAGAGTCTACGAACGCCATCGTCCTGAACTTCAGCGGCCTGGACTACATGAACAGTGGCGGGATCGGCCTGCTGGTGACTCTTCTGGTGAGAGCGAACCGGCAAAAGCAGAAGCTGCTGGCGTTCGGGCTCAACGAGCACTACAAGCAGATCTTCGAGCTCACGCGCCTCGACGAGGCCATCGGGATCCACGACAGCGAGTCGGCGGCCCTGGCCGCCGCGGGCTAACAGGAGGCGGGGCATGAGCGATCCCAACGAGGGGCAGGAGCAGACTTCGCGCGACGCGCAGTTCTGGTCGAAGCCCGTGTCGAGGCTCAACGTCTCGGACGTCCCCGCCGAGGCGCTGAATCGCAACGTCGAAGGCCGGCGCGTCGTCGGCCCGATGCAGGGCTTCGGAAAGATGTGGCAGAAGACCTACCGCACTGCCCTGCCCGGCGTGACGGTATCGCCCCAGGAAGTCATCGCCGCCTGGAAGCAGAACTTCGGAAGCTTTTGGCCGGAGGGCAACCGCTTTTACGGGCCGCTGACGGGCATCGCGCCCGGCGACGTCGCCGTCCTGAACCTCAAGATGCCGGGCAAGCTCACGCTGTCCACGGGCGTGCTCGTGCTGTATGCCGACGACGAGTCGTTCACGCTGATGACCCCCGAGGGGCACATGCTCGCGGGCTGGATCACCTTCAGCGCCTTTGAGGCCGACGGGACGACCACGGTGCAGACGCAGGTCCTGATGCGCGGACAGAACCCCCTCACGGAAGTCGCGCTCGGACTCGGCGGCCACCGCAAGGAGGACCGCTTCTGGCAGGACACGCTGACCAACGTCGCGCGCCACTTCGGGACCGAGGCCGACGTGCAGACGGAAGCCGTGTGCGTGGACCGCAAGCGCCAGTGGAAGATGGCCGGCAACATCTGGCAGGACGCGGGCATCCGCTCCGGGCTGTACATGATGGGCGCTCCCTTCCGGTGGATGGCCAAGCCCTTCCGCCGGCGACGGGATGGCTGAAGCCCCCGACGCAGTCGTAGTCGGGTCCGGACCCAACGGCCTCGCCGCGGCGATCGAGCTCGCCCGCTCCGGGCTGTCCGTCACCGTCTACGAGGCGGCCCCGACCGCCGGCGGGGGGACCCGATCCGCCGAGCTGACGCTGCCGGGCTTCGTCCACGACGTCTGCTCCGCCATCCACCCCCTCACACTCGCCTCTCCGTTCATGCGAACCCTGAAGCTGGAGGACCACGGGCTGGAGCTCATACAGCCCGATGCGCCCCTGGCCCACCCGCTGGACGACGGCTCGGCTGTGGTCGTCGAGCGCTCGGTGGCCGCCACTGCCGAGCGCCTGGGCCCGGACGGCGGCGCCTGGCAGAAGTTGTTCGACCCGCTCGTGGCCCGCGCGCAGGGCCTTGAATACGACCTGCTCGGCCCCCAGCGCATCCCCCGCCACCCCCTGCAGATGGCGGCATTCGGACTCCGTGCCATCCGCTCAGCCTCCGGTCTCGCCCGCTCCAGGTTCAGGACCGCCCCCGCCCGTGCCGTTTTCGGCGGAATCGCCGCGCACTCCTCGCTCCCGCTCGACTCGGCGATGACCGGGGGCGTGGGCCTCGTCCTCGGGATGTACGCCCACGCGGTCGGCTGGCCCATGGCGAAGGGCGGTTCGCAGGCGATCGCAGACGCAATGGCATCGGTCCTGCGAAGCCTCGGCGGCGCGGTCGTCACCGGGCAGAAGGTGGGCTCGCTGGCGGAGCTCCCGGCATCGCGGGTCGTGATGTTCGACGTGACGCCGCGGCAGGTGCTGTCGATCGCCGGGGACGCGCTGCCGGGCAGGTACCGCCGGGCGCTGGACCGGTTCCGCTACGGCCCGGCGTCGTTCAAGGTCGATTGGGCGCTGGACGGTCCGGTCCCCTGGAAATCACCGGACGTGGCCCGGGCGGCGACGGTCCACGTGGTGGGGACCCTGGAGCAGGCCATGGAGTCCGAGGCGGCCCCCTCGGCCGGACGTCACGCCGACCGTCCGTACGTCCTTCTCGCCCAGCAGAGCCTGTTCGACTCCACGCGGGCCCCGGCCGGCAAGCACACGCTGTGGGGCTACTGCCACGTGCCCAACGGGTCCGACGTGGACATGACCGAGCGCATCGAGGCCCAGATCGAGCGGTTCGCACCGGGGTTCCGCGACCTGGTGGCGGCCCGGGCCGTGACGGGGCCGGCGGGCATGGAGGCCTACAACGCCAACTACGTCGGCGGCGACATCAACGGGGGGGCCCAGAACCTGCGCCAGCACCTGGCGCGGCCGGTGGCGCGAATGGTTCCCTACGCGACCCCCAGCCCCAGGCTGTACATCTGCTCGTCGTCGACGCCCCCGGGCGGCGGGGTCCACGGGATGTGCGGCTACTGGGCCGCCAAAGCCGCGCTCAACCGCACCTTCAAACGGCGTTAAGGCCCATGCAGCGGCTCCCGTGGGTCGACCGGTGCGTCGTCTGCGAGCGCACGTGCCCTTACTGCGGCCGGCCGCTCGAGCAAGACACCGAGGAGCCGTATCCGGAGGGCCCCGGCCCCGGCGGCGTCAGCTGCGCGCACTGCACCTACGACTTCACCGCCCCGCACGCGGACGGTGATTGCGAACTGGTCCGGGTCGATGCGGCCAGTCCGCACTTCCACCACGTCCTGCCCCGCTACGTGGTCACGTGGATCGGCGACAAGCCGAGCGTGAGACCTCTGGAGCGGCCGTCGCGCACTCCCCCGGACCTCCTGGTGCTCGACGCCGAGCTCCCGCCGGACACCCTCCCAGGCCATCGGGTAGTGCTGAAAAGAGTCGAATTCGCCGAACACGAGTTCACGCTCAGCTACGATCTGCGCCCCTCGATCGCCGAGGAGCCAAGCCTCTACCTTTTCGCTCACGACGAGCTGGGGCACCGGTACCCGACCAATAGCTGTCAATGGAGCCTCGAACCAGGCGAAGCCTCCCCCTGCGAGGTCGAATACGGCGCCCCCTTCGCCGGACGACGGCTGACTCTGCTTGCTCAGCGCTGCGAATCGGAGAGGGTGGCGGTTGAGCACTGGGTGAGATTCGAGGTGCAGCGACCGCCGAGTGGCGGCTAGCTGACGGAGATGCTGGTGACGCGGAGGCTGGCCGCGCGCGCCGGGAGCTGGCCCCCCACGGGCGGCAGCAGGACGACCTCGATCTCCCGGGGCCCGGGGGCCGAGACGGTCAGCCTCGGCGCCGCCGTCTTTAGCTGCCCGCGGTAATCGCCGGCGCAGTGCTCTCCGACGCCCACGACCCGCAGGCACACCGTCACGGCCTGGGAGCCGGTGCCCGTGGGCTGCGTCAGGACATACTCGGCCGTGATCACCGAGGAGCCGCCCAGGTTCCGGCGGATGCCGACGGCCCCCTCGCCGCTTTCGTAGCCGGGGCCGGACCCGGTCGTGATCACGCCTGAGAACTGGTCGGCGGTTCCGCGGGAATAGTCGTACGGGCCGAAGGTGGTGTCGGCCTGCGCAGGCACGGCCCACGCTAGGAGGGCCGCCGCGAGTGTGATGGTGGCTGCGATGCGGCGCATTTCTGTTACCAGTGTGCCAGGGGGGTCAATACCCCGCACGAATTACTGGGCCGGGGGCTGGTGGTTGGACTGGCACTGCGGGCAGTAGAAGTGCGACCGGTTGCTCACCCTCAGCCTCTTGACGGGGGTGCGGCAGCGCCTGCAGGGCAGTCCGTCACGCCCCACCACCGCCAGGTGGTCCTGATGCTCGCCGGCGATGTCGTACAGGTCCCGCCACTCACCGTCCGAAAGCGTCGTCCCCCGGTGCTTGATCGCATCCTGCAGGATCTCCCCCACGGCGCGCGAAAGGCGTCGAGTCTCGTTGGAGGTCAGCGTGCTGGAGGGGCGGTCCCAGGGCAGCCCCGCCTGGAACAACACCTCGTCGGAGTAGATGTTGCCCAGCCCGGCGATGAACTCCTGGTCCATCAGCAGCGACTTCATCTTCACGTTGCGGTTGGAGACCATCTCCCCGAACTGCTGCCATGGAATGGGGTCGTTGATGGCGTCCAGGCCCAGGTGTCCCAGGGCCTGCTCAAACTCTTCCTGCCCCGCTATAAAGCACTCCCCGAAGCGGCGCGCGTCGAAGTAGCGCAGCTCGGGCGCACCCGTGAACGCCAGGACCACGTGGGTGTGCTTGTCCGGAGGCCTCTTCGGCGTCGCGCGGACCAGGTGTCCGGACATGCCCAGGTGGAAGACCAAAAACTCCTTGGTGTCCAGCTCGAAGATCAGGAACTTGCCGCGGCGCGACAGAACCTTGACCTTGGCCCCCACGAGGTGTCGCTCGAAGTCCTTTGGGGTGAAGTCGTCCTTGACCACCTTGCGGGGGCCGGGCTTGACCTTTTTGACGAACTTGCGCGACTTGAGCTCGGCGGACTTGATCCGCTTGCCCATGTACTCGCGCTCGAGCTGGCGGCGCAGGACCTCCACCTCGGGCAGCTCAGGCATCTTTAGCCACCTCCTGCAGCGTGTCCTCTCCGGCCATCCTCGCCACGGCCTCCGTTGCGGCGGCCTGCTCGGCCTCCTTTTTGGACCGCCCTTCCCCGCAGCCGTAAAGCTCCGAGCGCACGAACACCTCGGCGCTGAACTTCTTGGCGTGGTCGGGTCCCACGCCGGAGACGCGATAGGTGGGCAGGATCCCGTGGCGCCGCGTCACCCACTCCTGCAGCCGCGTCTTGGCGTCCTTGGGGACCTCCTGGCCGATCGCCGCCTTGATCCTGTCGCCGAACAGCTTCCGGACGACGGACCGGATTCCCGCCATGCCCCTGTCCAGGTAGACGGCTCCGATCACCGCCTCCAGCGCGTCGGCCATGATCGAGGGCTTGTCGCGTCCGCCCGTCATCAGCTCCCCACGTCCGAGCCGGACCGCGGGGCCGAGCCCCAGCTCGACGGCCACACCGGCCAGTGCGGGAGCAGACACAAGCGACGCCCGCAGCTTGGCGAGGTCTCCTTCGACGTAGGTCGGGAACCGCTTGAAGATGATGTCGGTGATCACGAGGTTCAGGACGGCGTCCCCCAGCAGCTCGAGGCGTTCGTTCGTCTCGAGGAGCCCCGCCTCGTAGGCGTAGGACCTGTGGGTGAGGGCCAGGTCGAGCAGGGAGGGGTTGCGGAACCGGACCCCGAGGCCCTCCTCGAGGACTGCCATCGAACCACTGTGGTCGCTTTCGTCCTGGGAGGCGTTTGCCATTCCCTACTCAGAGGTGGCCACGCGCTCGGCGACGTACTCCACGGCGTCGCCGACCGTCCGGATCCCCTCGAGCTCGTCGTCGGGGATCTCCAGGTGCAGCTCCTCCTCCAGCGACATTGCAAGCTCGACCAGGGCGAGCGAGTCGGCACCCAGATCCTCCTCCAGACGCGTGTCGAGCGTGATCTCCGAGGAATCCGTCTCCACGAGTTCCGACAGACGGCTGCGTATGAGCGTGAAGATCTGGTCGCGGGTCAACTCGCTCCTCCCCCTGACAATCGCTCCGTCACGCGCTGCACAAGACCCGACTCCACCGTCTCCGAGGCGACCCGGACGGCGGCAAACACGGCCTCGGCGTTAGACGAGCCGTGGGCGATTATACAGACCCCCTTGACCCCCAGAAGCTGAGCCCCGCCGGTGGCTTCGGGACTCAGCGACTCACGCAGCGCCAAAAGGCCCGGCAGGACCGCCTCGAGGGCCCGGCGCGCCTCCTCCGAGGCCGTGAAGACACCCATAAGCTCCGCCATCAGGAACTTGGCGAAGCCCTCCATGAGCTTGAGCGCCACGTTGCCGGTGAACCCGTCCGTCACCACGACGTCGACACCTCCCGACGGGATGTCCCGGCCCTCGATATTGCCGACAAAGTTGATGGGGGCCTCTTGGAGCAGCGGAAAGGCGCCCCTGACCAGTTCGTTTCCCTTTCCCGGCTCCTCTCCGATGCTCAGCAGTCCGACCCGGGGGGCCTCCAAACCCAGCCTGGCCTCGGCGAACACCGACCCCAGGACGGCGAACCCGGCCAGGTGCTCGGGACGAACGTCGGCGTTGGCGCCCGCGTCCACCAGCACTTTGGGGGCGCCGGGAAACGGCAGGACCGCGGTCACCGCCGGACGGGAGACCCCCGGCAGACGGCCCATCTCCAGGACCCCGGCCGCCAGGGCCGCCCCGGTCGGGCCCGCGGACAGCGCCGCGTCCGCCCGGCCCTCCCGGACCAGCCGGGCGGCGACAGAAACCGACGAACCCCTTGTGGACCGCACAGCCCGGGCAGGATCGGATGCGTCGGCGGCGATGACGTCCGGCGCCTCCACCACCTCCAGGCCGTCGCCGGGCCCGGCCCCTTCGGAGCTCAGGCAGGACCCGATGACGTCCGGACGTCCGGCCAGCAGGACCTGTATCCCCAGCTCACGCTGAGCACGGACCGCTCCGGCGACTATCGCGCCGGGGGCATGGTCGCCCCCCATGGCGTCGACGGCGATCCGAGGCACGCCCCGGGGCTACTCGAGGTCCAGGATCTGGCGCCCGTCGTAGGTGCCGCAGTGGGGACAGACGCGGTGCGGCAGCTTGGGCTTGTGGCACTGGCCGCACGACGAGTTGGCGGCGGGATCCACCCGCTTCCAGTGCGCCTTGCGCTCGTCGCGGCGCGCCTTCGTCTTGCGTCTTTTGGGCGTGGGCATGAGACGGCTCCTCTATTGTGCAGCGACGAGACTACCCGATCGGGGCGGTCCTGACCTGCTCCGGGCTCACTCCCGCGCCTGCCGTCCCCCGTCTTCCAGCAGCGCCCGAAGCGGGCCCCACCGCTCGTCGCCCTCGTCGGAGATGCAGTCGCAGGTCCCGGCGTTGAGGTTGGCGCCGCACTGGGGGCACAGGCCCTTGCAGTCCTCGCGGCACAGGGGGTTTGCCGGCAGCTCCAGGAGCACCCCGTCGCGGGTTACCACCCCGAGGTCCACCATTTCTCCGCCCTGGACCTCGTAGCCCTCCTCCCACACGTCGTGGGTGGGGCGGTAGACCTCCGCGACCTGTACCCCGAAGTCGCTCCTGGCCTCCTCAAGGCACCTGCGACACGTGACCGTGTAGCGACCGGTGATCGAGCCGCGGACGTACACGGCCTCCCCGTCCACAGCCTCCGCTGTGAGCTCGAAATGCAGCGGCTCGTCCGGCTCGACGCGAGCCATCTCCAGGGCGAGGTCCTCGACGGGCTCGTCGAACGAAAGCTTCCGCTGGGTGCCCGGGTGCTTGAGGAGCTCGACGACGTTGAGCGCGAGCCTGTTGCGCATGGGGAGTCCATGATACCGGCGCGCCGGCCCCAATCCTCGCGACGCAGAGGGAGGGGTGCGGCCGGGGCCGGTCCGGGCCGGCCCCCGGGTCAGCGGGCGGGCGGCGGCGTGATCGGCAGGGGGGCCGAGATGGGTCCGGAGATCTCGCCGGAGTCTTCGAGGTTGAGGGGCGGGACGTCGTCGGCCGCGGCCTCCAGCCGGCGGCGAAGGGTCTCACGGCTGCGGGACACCGAGCCCAGGACCTTGTGGAGCCTGATCTCGAAGTTGGCCAGCTTGGCGTCGACGTAGTCGTCGGCCTGGGTCTTGAGTCGCTCCGCGGCCTCCTCGGCCTGCGAGACGATCCGGTGGGCCTCGGCGTTGGCGCCCTGCACGACCTCGGTTCGGGCGACGAGTCTCGCCCTCTCGGCCCTGCCCTGGTCCACCAGTCGCTGGGCCTCGGCCTGGGCCTCGGCGAGCGTCCTCTCCCGCTGCTCCAGGACCCCCTGCGCCTGCTCGTGCTCCTGCGGCATCGACACGCGCAGCGCGTCCAGCAGCCTCAGTCCCTCCTCTTTGTGGATGACCACCGAGGCGGACAGGGGTGCCTTTTTGGCGTTGCGGATCAGGGCATCGAGCTGGTCGATCGTCTCCATGTAGCTCATCGTGTCTCCTCGTGATCGGGCCGCAGCTTTGCGGCCAGCGCCCGCTCCACGTTGGTGGGGACGAGTCCCTGTACGGACCCGCCGTAGCGGACAACCTCTTTCATCAGGCTCGCCGAAAGGTAGGAATAAGTCGGGTTGGTGGCCATGAACGCCGTCTCGACTCCCATCCGGGCGTTCATCTGAGCCATTTGCTCCTCGAAATCGTAATCGGACACGGTCCGCAGTCCGCGGACGATCACCTGCGCGCCCACCCGGCGGCAGAAGTCCACCGTCAGTCCCTGGAAGGCCTCCACCTTCACGCCGAGGTGGGACGTCGACTCGACCAGCATGTCCACACGCTCGTCGATCGTGAACAGCGAATGCTTGGCGGGATTCTCAAGCACCGCCACGACCACATGGTCGTACACCCGGCAGGCGCGGTCGATTATGTCCAGGTGCCCGTTGGTCACGGGGTCAAAGGACCCGGGGCAGCAGGCGGTCGTCAATCTTCCTCCCGGCGGTAGACGAGCACCCGAGTATCCCCGTAGCGACGGTCGGCTTCCAGCACGTAACCCGCGGCCGGCGGGGGCGGACCGGCTCCCTTGCGTCCCTCGCAGACCACCCTGCCGCCACGCGGGACCGCGGGAGCCACGCCCTGCACCGCCGCTACCAGCGCCGCGGGGTCCGAATACGGCGGGTCGGCGAAGACCAGGTCGAACGGGCCGTCGGACTTCGCCCTTGTCTTGAGGTAGCGGCCCGCGTCGCTGCGCCGGAAGCCGGCGTGCTCCTCGAGCCCGGCCGCAACGGCGTTGGCTTTGGCGGCGGCCACGGCCGAGGCGTCCCTGTCCACGAACACCGCCGAGTCGGCTCCCCTGGACAGGGCCTCCAGCCCGTAGGCCCCGGACCCGCAGTACAGGTCCAGCACCCGCGCGCCGGGGACGAACGCCGCCAGCGACGAGAAGATCGCCTGCCGCACCTTCTCGCTCGCGGGACGAGCGCCCGCGGGAACCCTGAGCCGGATGCCTCTGGCGTCGCCGCCCGAAATCCTCACCCCCTCATTGTCGCCCCCCGGACGAGGGACCGGGGGAGCCGGGACAGGTGGCGCTGTGGGCGTACGCTTGGTACGGCATTGGATTCCACCGGAGGAGGCGCAGTGGCTGTCTTTGCGCCGGGGACTTCCTCGGCTCCCGGCTCGGGTGCCGAGCCCGTGGGCCTGGCAGTGCTGCAACTGCTCCCCCGCGGACGAAGCCTCACCGACGAGTCCTGGGCCCGGCGGCACAGGGCGATCCTCGCCCTGCTCTGGGTCCACGTCCTCGCTATTCCCGTCTATGCGCTCGCCCGGGATTACTCGCCGTCTCACGCAGCTTTGGAGACACTGCCGCTGGCGGTCCCGGCTCTGGTGGCCACCCTGGTCAAATCCGGCCGTCGCGTCCGGGCGGGCGCCGCGACCTTTGGCCTGCTGTCGGCATCCGCCGTCCTGGTCCATCTGTCCGGCGGTTTGATCGAGATGCACTTCCACTACTTCGTGATGGTCCCGGTCATCGCCCTGTACCAGGACTGGTTCCCGTTTTTGATGGCGATCGGCTACGTCCTGTTCCAGCACGGCCTGGCGGGGCACCTGTTTCCGGAGTCGGTCTACAACCACCCGGCCGCGCAGAGGAACCCGTGGACCTGGGCTTCGATCCATGCTTTTTTCGTCGCCGGACTCAGTACCGTTTGTCTTTCCACCTGGCGCTTCAACGAATCGGCTCTCATCGAGGGCCGCCGGTCGCAGCAACACGCTGAGCGCACGCTCGGGGTCCTGACGGCGACCCTGGAATCGACTGCCGATGGGATCCTGGTCGTGGACCGCGACGGCCGGATGACAAACTTCAACCGCAAGTTCGTCGAGATGTGGGGCATCCCCGGCGACATCGAGCAGTCCCGGGACGACAGCGCGGCGCTGAAACACGTCGCGGACAGCGTGGTCGACCCGGAAGCCTTCATTGCCAAGGTCACCGACCTTTACAAGCAAAGCGTGGGCACCGGCATGGATGAGATCCAACTCAAGGACGGGCGGGTCTTTGAAAGGTTCTCCCAGCCGCTCATGGTGGGAGACGACGCGGCCGGCAGGGTCTGGAGCTTCAGGGACATCACGGATCGCAAGACCACCGAGGAATCCCTGCGGGAGTCCCTGGCGCGCGACAGGGAGGCGGTCGAGCGGCTCAAGGCTCTGGACGACTCCAAGAACATGCTGCTCAACGCGGTGTCCCACGAGCTTCGGACGCCGCTCACCTCGATCCTGGGCTACGCCGAGCTGCTGGACTCCGGGCAGGCGTCCGTTCAGCCGTCCCAGCGCACCGACTTCCTGCGGCGGATCCGGGAGAACGCGCTGAGACTGCAGTCGCTTCTGCTGAGCCTTTTCGACATCGACCGGGTGGCGCGCGGGGTTCTGGAGCCGCAACGCCTCCCGACGGACGTGGCCGACCTGACCCGCAATGTGGTCACCGGGATGAACCTGCCTGAAGGGCGGGTCCAGATGACTCTCGAGCCGGTCACTGCCGACATCGACGCCGGGATGATCGAGCGCGTGGTCGAGAACCTGGTGGGCAATGCGGTCAAGCACACGCCCAAGGACGTTGCCATCCGCGTCCGTGTGCAGCCGGTGCCGGACGCCGTCCTTATATGCGTCGAGGACGAGGGACGGGGCGTGCCCGAGGGACTGAAGCAGGCCGTGTTCGAGCCTTTCGTCCAGGGAGACACCCCAGGGCACTCCCCCGGCACCGGGATCGGACTGTCGCTGGTCGCACGATTCGCCCAGCTGCACGGGGGCCGCGCATGGGTGGAGGACCGGCCCGGCGGAGGCGCGGCGTTCAAGGTTCTGCTTCCGACCGAGGCGACCGAGGCGACCGAGGCCCCCGAGGCTGCGGCCAGTTAGGCCGGATCAGCCCCGGAACAGCCAATCCACAACCCCGGAGAAGCGCCGGGAAACCTCGTCGCGCAAGGCAGCGTGTTCCGGGCGGCGCAGCTTGGGGTCGGCCTCCACCAACTCGAAGGCGGCCTTCCGTGACTCCACCACCACCGGGTAGTCCTCCACCAGCCGGGCCACCTTGAGGTCGACCAGACCCGCCTGCCGGGTGCCGAAGATCGTCCCTTCGCCGCGGATCTCCAGGTCCTGCTCGGCCAGGTAGAAGCCGTCGTTGGACGACGCTATAGCCTCGAGACGGCGTCGGCCCTCCTCGGTCTTTTTGCCGGAGAAAAGGATGCAGCGGCTGGGCCACGACCCCCGCCCGATACGTCCGCGGAGCTGGTGCAGCTGCGAAAGCCCGAACCGCTCCGCATCCTCGATGAGCATCACCGTCGCCTCCGGCACGTCGACTCCCACCTCGACCACGGTCGTGGAGATGAGCACGGAGATCTCGCCCGACCTGAACTCGCGCATCACGCGGTCCTTGTCGGCCGGGCGCATCTGTCCGTGCATAAGTCCGACCGAAAGGTCCGGGAACACCTTCGTTCGCAGCCGCTCGGCCTCCGCGACGGCGGCCTTGGCCGCCAGGGAGTCCGACTCGTCCACCAGCGGGCAGATGACGTAGGCACGGCGTCCCTGACCCACCTCCTCGCGCACCGCGTCGTAGGCGCGGTCCCTGGCGCGCTCGTCGTCGCCGTCCACAAGCTCCGTCGTGATCGGCTGACGGCCGGAGGGCAGCTCGTCGAGCACCGACACGTCCAGGTCGCCGTACAGCGTCAGGGCCAGGGTCCGCGGGATGGGAGTGGCCGTCATGATGAGGACATCGGGGTCGTCGCCCTTTTCGCGCAGCAGGACTCGCTGGGACAGTCCGAACCGGTGCTGCTCGTCCACGACGGCCAGTCCGAGCCTGTCGAACCCGACATCTTCGGACAGCAGCGCGTGCGTTCCACAGGCGACGGCGATGTCGCCGGATCGCAGTCTCATCACGGCGTCGCGGCGCACGGAGGCCGGTACCGACGAGGTAATCAGGGCGACGTCGACGCCGACCGGCTCGAGCATCTCGCGCACCTTGCGCGCGTGCTGCTCGGCCAGGACCTCGGTGGGCGCCATGATCGCCGCCTGCGACCCGGACCCGGCCGCCACCAGGGCCGCGTGCACGGCGACCAGCGTCTTGCCGGAGCCGACCTCGCCCTGCAGGAGCCTGTGCATGGGCCTCGGCCGGGCCATGTCCGAGGTGATCTCGGCCATCGCCCGCGACTGGGCGGCCGTGGGCGCGAAGGGCAGCGTCTCCAGGAATCTGCCCGGCAGGCCGGAGGCCGGATCGTGGGCGATCCCCCGCACGTCCTGCTCCAAGTGCCTCTTGCGCAGAGCAAGCGCCAGCTGAAGAACGAACAGCTCCTCGAACACCAGCCGCCGGCGCGCATCCGACACGTCCTCTGGGGCCTTCGGAAAGTGGATGCGCCGGCTGGCCAGGTCGCGCGACAGAAGGTTGCGCTCGGCGCGCACCGCCGCCGGGAGCGGGTCCGAGAGCCGCCCCAGGCGTTCAAAGGTCGTGTGCAGCAGCCGCCGCAGGAACACCGCCGACACCTGCTCGGACGCCGGGTACACGGGAACGATGCGCCCCGTGTGGACGGGGTCGTCGGACGACCCGATCAGGTCATAGGCCGGCCCGGACATCTGAGGCCGTCCGGCGCGCGCCTCCACCTTGCCGGAGAAGGCGGCCTGGGTGCCGGGCGAAAGCTGCCTGGCCCTCCAGTCCTGGTTCCACCAGACGCATTCGAGGTAGCCGGAGCCGTCCCCCACCGTCACCCGCACGAGCCGGCGCCCGTTGCGAGTGCGGTCGACCTTGGAGTCGCGCACGGTGGCCAGGACGGTGGCCACCTGGCCAACGCGCAGCTCGCGGATGGTCCGGACGGCTCGGCGATCGAGATAGTCGCGGGGCAGGTGCTCGACGAGGTCGCCGAGCGTCCGCAACCCCATCGAGTGCATCTTCGCCGCGACCTTCGGCCCGACCCCCGGAAGGCTCTCGACGGGATCCTTCAGCGACGCCGAGCCGCCACCCGGCGCCGGCGTCGGCGCCGGAGGGACCAGCAGCGACAGTCGCAGGCAGGCCTCCTCGCGGTCGGCTGCGTTCTTCAGACCGTAGGACGCAAAGGCGGCCATTGCCCACGACCTGGCCGCTCCCCCGGCTTTGCGGTCGGCGTGCAGGTGCCGCTGGACGCTGGCCGAGAACCCGCCGAGCAGCCCGCGGTCCGGACAACCCATCGCCTGCTCGCCACGCACCGCCTCGCGCATCGCATCAGCCTATGGGGGGGCCGGGACAGCTCAGGCCAGGGAGTCCTCCCAGGCCTGGGACAGCGCCGCCCACCGCCCCGGCTGGAGCACCAGGTCGCCGGGGGACCCGTCCTCGACGACGCCCCCGTCCTC
>DATLNZ010000082.1 GCA_035536535.1 Actinomycetota bacterium
GCCCCCGTCAGGGAGCCGGAACCGGGACCGGGATCGCCTTCTCCAGCGCGGCGTCGTCGGCTGAGAAGTCGTCGCTGGGCTCCCCAGGCGGGTTGTCCAGGTGCCAAGCCACCGACCGACGCAGGTTCTCCTTCGGATCCCCCGGCTCCCAGCCGAGCGTGGTCATGATTTTCAGCGGCGACGCCAGCAGGTGCTGTCCGGCGGCGCCGAGTGTGCCGAGGTCCGGGGGCAGGGCGTCGTCCGGGACACGCACCAGCTCCGCGTCGCTTCCCGCCGCCTCCAGGATCTGCTGGGCCCAAAGGCCGTCGGGTGAAGTCCGGACTTCGTTCACGTTGAAGACCTCGCCCGCTACAGGCTTGTCCGTCTCAAGGGACAGCCGGATCGCGCGAGCGACATCGCGCACGTAGCCGCGGGAGCCGAGGAACCCTCCCGAACCCGTGGGGATGCGCTTCCGGCCCGCCCGCACCCTGCGCAGAATGAACTCCTCGCGCCGCTGCGCGTCGTGCTCGCCGTAGACCATGGGCAGCCGCAGGATCGTCCCGCCGGCGGCGAGGTACAGCTCCTCGGCGTCGAGTTTCTCGTAGTCGGTGCTGCCCATGTTGCGGTACGGATACCGCTCCGGACGCACCGGGCACGTCTCATCGAACGGCACGGCGTCTGTCAGCTTCCCGGACAGCAGCCCGCCGTAGGCGCGGTACACGTCGATGCTCGACAGCATGACCCGGCGCGTGACCGAGTCCGGGATGACGTCCAGCGCCACCTCGGCCCCCTTGCGCGTCATGGCCAGACAGTCCAGGACCGCGTCCGGAGCAAAGTCCGCGATCTCGCCCGCGGCCGAAGCCATCTCCTTGCGTGGGACGTGCACGTGCCGGGCCTCCGGGAGTCCCTCCGGCTCGGTCTCGCCGCGGTGCACGACCATCAGCTCGTGTCCCTGCTCGGCCAGCTCCTCGAGCGTGGCGCGTCCGATGAACCGGGTCCCTCCGAAGACCGTGACCTTCATGGCGTCCTCCCGTTTCCGTTTGACAGCATCCTGGGCCCCGGTAGGTTCGAGGCCCCATGGACGAAACCCCTGTGCAGCGGCGCGCGTGGTGGCGCCGGATCACGCTGGACGTCTCTCCACTCCGCGAGAACCGCGACTACCGGCTGCTGTGGACGGGTCAGCTGGTTTCGATGTGCGGCTCGCAGCTGCGCTACGTCGCGGTGCCCTACCAGGTCTACCTGTTGACGAAGTCGCCGCTGGCGGTGGGGATGATCGGACTGTTCCAGGCCCTTCCCCTGATGGCGTTCTCGCTGTGGGGCGGAGTGATCGCCGACGCAGTGGACCGGCGAAAGCTGCTGCTGGTCAGCCAGGTCGGGCTCGCTCTCACATCGGTCGCCTACGCGGTGGGGGCCCAGCTCGGCTTCGCGACACTGCCCTTCCTCTACGCGGTCACGGCCACCGCTTCGTCGCTGGCGGCCCTGGACGGTCCCGCGCGACAGTCGCTGATCCCGACTCTGGTGCGGCGCGACCAGATCCCCGCCGCGATGACGCTGAACCAGGTCCTGTTCCAGACGTCCGGGGTGCTGGGCCCGGCGTTGGGCGGCCTGGTGATCGCGCGAGCCGGCCTGCAGTTCGCCTACTGGATCGACGTCGTCTCCTACGCGGCGGCAATCGTGGCCGTGGCCGCCATGAGGACGCCGCAGCGCACGCCCGGCGGGGCCCGTCCGGGGTGGTCGTCGCTTGTGGAGGGACTGCGCTATCTGGGCGGCCACAAGGTGCTGCTGTCCACGATGGCTCTGGACTTCGTCGCCATGCTGTTCGGCTGGCCCCGCGCGCTTTTCCCGTTCTTCGCGGAGGAGATCTTCGAGGTCGGGCCGCAGGGGCTCGGCCTGCTGTTCGCCGCTCCGGGGGCCGGGGCGCTGCTCGGCGCATTGTTGGGCGGCTGGGTGTCGCACGTCCGCAGGCAGGGACTGGCGGTGCTCGCGGCGGTGGTCGGATGGGGGGTGGCCATCGCGGGTTTCGGGATGCTGCGCACGGCGTTCCCGCTCGCCCTGTTCCTGCTCGCCGTCGCCGGCGCCGCCGACGTGTTCAGCGCGATCTTCCGGGGGACGATCCTGCAGATGGAGGTCCCCGACCACCTGAGAGGACGGCTCACGTCCGTGAACCTCATGGTCGTCATCACGGGTCCCCGGTTCGGGGAGGTCGAATCGGGGGTCGTCGCGTCGTTCACCTCGCCGCAGTTCGCGGTGGTGTCCGGCGGCCTTGCCTGCCTCGTGGGAGTGGGGGCGGTGATGCTTTTCGCGCCATCCCTCGCACGCTGGGAGATGAACCCGGGGGCGGGGCCTGCCGGTGTGGAGCCTGCCGGTCCGGCGCAGCCGGCCGAGCAGCGAGATCCCGGCGAGGGAGTCCGGCTGGACTCCGGATCGACCGCCGACGATCACCGGTAACCGCGGGCCTGCAGCTCGTACAGCTCCGCGTACAGCCCCTGCGCCTCGATCAGGTCGCGGTGGGAGCCGGCCTCAACGACCCGCCCGCCGTCCACCACCACGATCAGGTCGGCCATGCGCACGGTGGAGAACCGGTGCGACACCAGGACGGTGATCGCTCCCGAGGTCTCGGCGATCCTCCGCGCCCCTTGCGCGTAACGCTCGAACAGCGCGTGCTCGGTCTCCGCATCGAGCGACGCGGTCGGCTCGTCCAGGACCAGCAGCAGAGGGTGCTCGCGCATCATGGCCCGTCCGAGCGCGAGCTTCTGCCACTGTCCGCCGGACAGCTCCACGCCACCGTCGAAGGACCGGCCGAGCTGAGTGGACAGACCGGTGGGAAGCGTGGGGGCCACGCCCTCAGCCCCCGCGCGCTGCAGGGCGCCGACCACGGCCGGCTCGTCGTCCATCTGCGTGAGCAGTCCGACGCCGACGGTCTGCCCGGCGAGAAGCTCAAAGCGGGCGAAGTCCTGGAAGCCCGCGGACAGACGCGTCCGCCACTCCTCGGGGTCGAAGCGCTGGATGTTGATCCCGTCGAGCGTGATCACCCCGGACGTCGGTTCGTAGAACCGGCACAGCAGCTTCACGAGCGTGGTCTTGCCGGCGCCGTTGTCCCCCACCACGGCTATGGTCGTGCCTGCGGGGACGAATAGGTCCACGCCGCTCAGGACGTCGGTCTCCGTTCCCGGGTAGCGGAAGGCCACCGACTCGAACCGGATGCCCTCACGGACCACGTCGGGGACGGGCAGCGGCTGTCCCATCGCAGTGGCCAGCTTGGCGCGGGCCTCCTTGGCGTAGTCGGCGAGCCACAGGTACCGGCGCGCGACCTTCATCGACGCCATCACCCACATGACCATCCCGACGGCACCCGAGATCTGCATGTTGATCTGGGCGGCAACCGTCAGCGCGAGCAGGACGTCTCCGGGTGTCGCCTGCCCCAGCACCGCCCGCCGCACGACGAAAAAGATCGCGCCCGCGTAGCCGATGGAAAAGAACAGCCACCCAGCCGAGCTCAGCATCACGGACCGGCGGGCCGACGCGCTGATGCGCGAATCGACCTGGTCCCACCCGCGATTGTGGCGGTCCAGCAGGTGGGGGCCGAGCCCGAACACGCGCAGCTCCTTGCCCGATGCCGGGGTGGTGGCCAGCTCGAACAGGTGCGAGGTCGCTCGGATCGGCTCGGCGCACTCGTCCAGCGTCCGCTGCCGCAGTCGCTCGGCGATGGAGCTCGTCCACAGCGATGGAAGCGCGAACAGGGGCAACGTCAGCAGGATGGGGTGCAGGTGGGCCAGCAGCAACGCTGTTCCACCAATCTGCACGACCAGCCCGATGTTTCCGACGATCGCATCCAGCACTTTGGACAACCGGGCACGCTCGTGGCGCAGCAGCTCGATCTCGTCGTGGTAGTCAGGCCGCTCGTGGTGCTCGATGCCGGGCACGTCCTCAACCATCTCGATGAGGCGCTGGTCGATCAGGACCTGGGCCTTCTCCGCGAGAATGGTCTGCAGGTGGAATCCCGTCCATCCGGTAGTGATCAGGGCGCCCAGGACAACGACTATCACCGCCGATGCCACCAGGACCCCTCGCGTGTCGCCGGCGACGGCCGCGTCGGTCAGGATCTTCAGGCCGAAGGCGAAGACGGCTGAGGCTGCGCTGGTGAAGGTCATCAGGACCACAGTCGCTACGGTCCGGACGGGGTCGGCGCGAAACGAGATCGCCATCAGAACCCAGGCCGCACGAAGACTCTGTCGCATCAAGGCACCGCTTCGATCTGGTCGTCGAATCTGGATGCCTGCATTCGGAACATCCGCGCGTACCGGCCTCCCGCCGCCAGCAGCTCGTCGTGGCTTCCCTGCTCGACCACCCTGCCGTGCTCCAGGACGACGATGTGCTCCGCTCGCCGGACGGTTGAGAATCGATGGGAGATGACGATCGTGGTGAGTCCGGCGGTCAGTTCGAGGAAGCGGTCGTAGATGTCCGCCTCGGCCCGAACGTCCAGATTGGCCGTCGGTTCGTCCAGCACGAGGATCCCGGCTCCGCCCGCCACCGCGAACAGGGCACGGGCCAGCGCCACGCGCTGCCACTGCCCCCCGGACAGATCCGCCCCGTCGGTGTAGGACCTCGACAAAACCGTCTCCCAGCCCTTGGGAAGACCGGCCAGGACGTCCGCAGCACCGGCACGCTCCGCGGCTGAGCGCATAGCGTCCAGGTCGTCCAGCCGTTCGATTGCGCCAAAGCCGACGTTGTCCGAGACCGGCAGTTGATAGCGAACGAAGTCCTGGAATATGGCGCCGATCCGCCGCTGCCAGCCCGACGGCTCGAACTCGCGCAGGTCGGTGCCGTCCACCGTGATGCGCCCCACCGTCGGGTCGTACAGGCGAGCCAGAAGCTTCACCAACGTGGTCTTTCCGGCTCCGTTCTCGCCGACGATCGCCAGGGAGCGGCCCGCGGGGATCGTCAGGTCCAGCCCGTCGAACACGTCCTGGTCCCGGCCGGGGTAGCGGAAGGAGACCGCCTCAAAACGGACCTCTCCGCGAGGAATCCCCGTCGAAGGCTGGGTACCGGAGGCCGCTCGTGCGGCCGACTCGGCCTCCAGCTGCAGCATCGCCGGCACGGAGGCGGCGCCGTACTCGACTCGGAGGTTTTCCTCCCCGAGGGTGGCGAACCCGCTGAGGATGCCGAAGATCGCCTGCGCGTATATGGCCATCTCTCCGAGCTGGATCGAATCCTGCACATACGCCAGCCCGACCATGCTGAAGGCGACGAGGTGCGTCACCATCACCAGAGGCACCGACCATGCCACCCCCGACCACGCGTTCCTCCGCTGTTTCCACACCTCCCGCAGCGCGGTCAGAGCACTGGATCTGAACCGGTCCACGACCCAGGACCCGAGACCGAAGATGCGGGTCTCCTTGGCGGACAGCGGCGTCAGCGAAAGGTCGCGGAAATAGGCGGATCTGCGCATCTCCTGGGTCTCGTTGACGTGCACGTTGACCATCTCGATGAGCTCCTGGCGCAGCCGCGACATGATCACGACCCAGGTCACAACGAGGAGGACGGCGAGCAGGGGGTTGAACAGGGCCAGGAGCACGGCCGAACCCACTCCCGACAGCCGGGTGGTCCCCACGCCCGACATACCGCGGACAGCGTCTCCCGGCTTCCAGGTTCCGGTGTCGATCCCGCGTGCAGTCGAGATGAGATCCAGCACCCGGGGGTCCTCCAGATGGCTGATGCCGGCCGGGGCCAGGCTCGAGCGCATCACACGCTCCTTGAATCTCCCGTTGATGCGGCGCCCGAACGCATCGGCCAGGGCCAAGCGGACGGGCCCGAACGTCTGCTGCGCAACAAACAGGGCTCCGGCCAGTCCGGTGATCCACAGCAGCTTCCGTCCCTCGTCCGAGCCGAATCCTCCGCGCACCGCGGCGGGCACCCCGCCGATCAGCGCACCATTGGCCAAGGTCATGGCGACGGGAAGCGCCGCGGCGATCAGCGTCGCGGTCACCACCGCCACAGTCATGGGCCTGCTCACGCCGGGCAGAAGGCGGATCAACGCCATCCTCGCGGAGCGGTCCTGCGAGAACACGACCTGCTTCCAGCGGGGACGGGTGTCCGGAGGGGCCGCCGCGGGGGCCGTCACTTCGTCTTCCCCCGTCTCTGACGCGGCCGGCTGCTCCGCGGCGTCGGTGCGGGGTCTCCATCGACGACGGGCGACAGCGCCACAAGGAGGCCGTAGCGCTTGCCTCCGGACGCTGCGCCGTCGCCACCGTCGAACTCCGAAACCAGCTCCTGGAGCCGACGGACGAACGTCCGATACTCCTCCGGCGTGAGCGTGGCGGCCGTACGGACGAGGACCATCCTGTCGCGCCTGGGCCGTCCGGACCTCGTCCGCCGCGTCGCCGCCTCGGCCTCCCGAAAGCTTGCGTCGAACACGGCAGCGACCGTCCCGCTGAGCAGTGAGGGCGACAGGCTGTCGGACACCCCAAGCTGCCGGGCGCTCGCCCGGTATACGCGCTCCTCGATGCCGGAGCCGGTGCGTGTGGACACGCAGCGGACGAGGTCGAGCTTTTCCAGGATGCGGAAGTGGTAGTACAGGCGGTGCCTCGTGGTGCTCAGCGCCTCCGCCACCTCGGAGACCGACAGTTCCCGGTCCGTGAGCTCTTCGAGGATCCGCATGCGGATGGGGTCCGAGATCGCCTTGAGGCTCTCGAGGTCCTCGATGCTGCGAGTCGCCGCAGGTTCGAAGGTGGTTGCGCGCATCGGTAAACAATTGTCTACCGGTAAAGAAATGTCAACCGCGTCTAGGCCGAGGGAAGGCGAACCGAGGCGGCGGGGCCGGGTCCAATCGCACCGGCCCAGCCTGGAGGTGCAGGAACGGCCCCTCCCGTGGCGAATGCTCCGGCGAACGAGGAGAGCACCCCATGAGACGGTTTCTAGCTTCAGCCGCGGTGGTGGCGCCCGCGGTCGCCGGTGCAACGCCCGCCGCGGCCGTCGGGCCCCCGATCGCCGCGGGGCCAGGGTCTCTCGCCGCGGGGTACACCACGCCCGCCGCGGCGGGACAGTCGGGCGGCGAGATGACATTCGTCAACGGTGACTTCGCGCCGCACGACGTGGTGTCGGTCGACCGGGGGCCGAACGGGTTGCCGCTGTTCTACACGCAGATCGTCGGGCTCGGTGAGCGGACCCCGGTCATCGGGCTCGACAACTTGGAGGGCGGCAGGACCTACGCCTTCTTCTGCTCGCTGCACCCGGACACGATGCGCGGGACCCTGGTCGTGCTGCCCCGGAGCTAGGGGGAGGTTTGGAAACGCCAACCGGGGGCCCGCTTTCGCGGACCCCCGGCTGAGATATGAGGACTTACAGGACTACACGGCCGGCGAAGGCTCCGGAACTGGGGTCGGCTCGGGGGCCGGGGTCGGCTCGGGGGCCGGGGTCGGAGCCGGAGTGGGGCTGGGTGCGGGGCTCTTCTTCGCCTTCTTGTTCGCCTTGGCCAACTCCCGGACGCATTTGCCGCGCTCCCGCGGGGGCTTGCTGCGGCACTTCAGGCCGTAGGCGTTGCCCTTGGGCGCTGCCTTTCCGGGCGACTCGGGCCGAGCCGCCATCGCGTCGCCGCCGGCGAAGCCGAAGGCCATGGCCATCGCCATCACCGTGGCGGATCTGCGGAACCTGGACGACATGACAACCTCCCGTGCTCTGCGTCGGGTGACCCGGCCCGACTCCCTTGTCCTCCGCGGGGACTACTCGGCGGACATAGAAGTCATCGTCCGGGGGCGCCTTTATCGAATGGGAGGGCCGGGTGGTTGTAGGTGGTTACTTCGCACTACTCGTGACCGGACCAACCGGACTTTCCGAGGCAAAACCCGGGGCCCGAGCGGTGGCCAGCCATTGACGGCCAGTCCGTGAGCGCTAGCCGGCCCCCTCGCGACACATGGCCTCTACCTCGGCGACGGACTTGGGCACCCCGCCGGTCAGCACCTCGCACCCGGACTCGGTCACCAGGATGTCGTCCTCGATGCGGATGCCGATGCCTCGGAACCGCTCCGGGACCGGGTGCCGGACTTTCTCGGCCCCCTCGCGCTCAGCGTCCTCCTCAGCCTTCGCGCCCTGGCCCAGACGGAGCCTTCGCTCCCACAGGGCCTCTTCGTCGATCGGCAGAAGCGCGAACTCCACCGACTCGCGGGCCGGATCGAAGTAGATGCCCGGCTCGATGGTGAAGGCCATCCCCGGCTCCAGGGGCCGGGACACGCGATCCACCTTGGCGGCGCCGACGTCATGGACATCCATGCCCAGCCAGTGGCCCGTCCCGTGGGGAAAGAACTCCCGGTCGTGCCACATCGAAAGGGAGTCCTCGACGCCGCGGGGCAGGACCCCCAGCGCGACCAGACCCTCGGTGATGACGCGCCGGGCGGTCTCGTGGATCTCCCTGAACGGCAACCCCGGACGGGCCAGCGCGATCGCCGCCTCGTTGGCGGCAAGCACGATCTCGTACAGCTCCTTCTGCGGGCCTGAAAAGGTCCCGGAGGCCGGGAAGGTGCGGGTTATGTCTCCTGCCAGGTAGCCGTACTCGGCCCCCGCGTCGACAAGCAACAGGTCGTCCTCACCGATCAGGGCGTTGTTGGACGTGTAGTGCAGGATGCAGGCGTTGGCGCCGGCGGCCACGATCGACTCATAGGAGTCGCGCGCCGACCCCAGCCGGCGGAACGTGTGCTCGATCGCCGCCTGCACCTCGTACTCGTGCATCCCCGGCGCCGCCACGAGCATCGCCTCGACGTGGCCGGCGGCCGTAATCTCGCAGGCGGTGCGCAGGCGTCCGATCTCGGACATGGTCTTGCGCAGCCTCATCTCGTGCAGAACGAGCCTTGGGTCCGTGATCGACTCGACGACGGTCCGGCCGTGGGTCCGGACGGCGGGCGCATGCCGGAGAAAGTTCAGAATCTTGTCGTCGTAGTCGCGGTTGCCGAGCCTGTAGTGCAGCGTCCGGGAGCCGATCAGGTACTCGCGCAGCTTGCGGTCCAGGTCCGAGACCGGATAAGCGGCGTCGGCGCCGAAGTCGCCGATCGCCCCGTCCACACCCGCGCGGCGCCCGTCCCACATCTCCGCGAACCGGTCGCTCGGCCGGACGAAAAGGACGTACCGCTCCTTGTCGTGGGACGGGTTGATGACGGCCACGGCGTCGGGCTCGTCGAACCCTGTCAGGTAGTAGAAGTCGCTGTCCTGACGGAACCGCCCGGAGTGGCCGGTGGACTGCCTGGCCCCCGGTATGACGGCGACCCCGTCGCCTAATGTCGAGGCGAAGACGTCGCGGCGCTCGGCGAAAGGGGCCATGTCCAGTGGGTCGTGCATCGCGAAAGCCTAGCGGACGCGTGATCGGGAGGCCGTCGGACTGCCGTTACTCAGCCGGCTCCCGCTCCTTTCGCCGGACGAGCAGGGTAGCCACCGCCAGCGCCACCAAGAGCAGGCCCATGATCCCGATGCCCAGCACACTGTCCTGGAACGCATTCTGGTCTTTGCCGAGATGGTCCTTGG
>DATLNZ010000083.1 GCA_035536535.1 Actinomycetota bacterium
TCGCAGGTGTCCAACACGAGTAGGTGCTCGTCCTCGCCGAACAGCTCCGCCAGAGCGTCGACGGCGTGCGACCCTGACGCGCCGACGGCGGCGGCCACTCGTCCGGGCACGAGGTCGGGCTGGGAGGCGGCCGCCAGCTCGGCCAGCCACACCCCCCGGAAGGCGGGGAGCGCGCGGCGGGCCACATGAAGGCCAATCCGCGACTTCCCCGCCCCACCCGGACCGAGAACGGTCACGAGCGGCGACGTCAAGAGCAGCCTCCGGACCTCGGCGGCCGCGAACACGCGTCCCACGAACGACGTGGATTCCTCCGGCAGATTGTGCGACGCGCTCTCGCCCCGCAGCAGCGCCGCTAACGCCGACGCGGAGGGCGGGCGCTGCGACGGATTGGTCGCCAGCGCGGCCTCGATCGCGCTCTGAACGCGATCACGCTGCGCGGCCGGCACCCTCGACCAATCCAACGCTGCCCCCGGCTCGGGCACCGCACCTGTAAGCAGGACCGCGGCCGTCACGGCCAAAGCGAAGACGTCGGCGGCGGGCGTCCGCTCGCGCTCCGGCGCGCGGTAGCCGGGCGTGGCGGCCGAGCCCCCCGAGCCGATATCGACGAGCACGGCCTGCCCGTCGCGGGCCACGACTACGTTGGCGGGCTTGACGTCGCCGTGCACCAGCCCGTGTGCGTGGAGGTGGTCGAGGGCGGCGGCGACCTCGTCCACACGCCGCAGGCACTCCTCGAACGGCAGGTCGCGATCCTCGGCCAGCGTAGTCCCCTGGACCCAGTCCATGACGACGACATGCTCGTCGCCGTGAATCAGATGCTCGTGGACAGTCGCCAGGCCCGGGTGGGGAGGCACCTCGACCGCGGAGAGATCGTGGCCGACCTTGAGCGCGATCGTCCGTCCGTCGCGCACGTCCCGCGCCAGCCAGACGGTGCCCTGGCCACCCTGGCCGGCTCGACGGATCGCTTCGTATCGTCCCGCGTACAGCATCCTCTAAAGATCGGCCGCCGACACGGCGCCGCGCCGGATGGCCTCGGCGACGAGATGTCCGCGGCGGCGTTCGTCGGGATCGAGGATCTCGAACTTGTCGTACAGCCGCTGCAGGTGCTTTTTGACGGTGGAGTCGGTCAGGACAAGCTCGCGGGCGATGTTCTTGTTGCCGGCCGGTTCCGACAACATCGTCCGCGACAAAATCGGACGGCACAGCGCGACGAGCACGTCGCGCTCGCGACGGGTGAGCTCGGGTGGAGCTTTGGCGCTCTCGGTGACGCTGACCGTGGAGGCGGTGGCGGGAAACTTGAACAGCAGGCGTGTTTCGCCGATCCGGATCTCATCGCCCGGACGAAGGACGCGGTCGCCGACGATGCGCTCGCCGTTCAGAAACGTCCCGTTGCGGCTGCCCACATCCCGGACGCACCATCCGGACGCGTACCGCTCGACCACGGCGTGCAGGCGGGAAACCTTGTGGTCCCAGGGCACGGGGGCATCGTTGGACGCCGTCTTGCCGATCGCGATCCGGTCCTTGTCCAGCAGGACCATGGACGCCCCGCGCGGGCCGAGCAGCTCGAGATAGGCGTTTCGGACGTACGGATCCCCCATCGCTGAAGCTTACGGCGGGCTGTCCATCTGCGACACGGACCTGTCCCGAGCACGGCCGGTTCATCGAGCCAGGCGACGTCCCGCGCGTCGCCCGGCTCAAAGCGGTGACTAGGACGTCTAGGCGTTCGGGTCCGGGATGTGGATCGACGAGCTTCCGAAGTCCTTCAGGGTGAACTCGGCCTGCGCGCTTCCCTTCGCATAGGAGACGTGTCTGACCAGGTGCTCGGCGTCGTCGATCTTCAGGACCAGTGATGCGCCCTCGGCGATGGACACTGTGACCGTTCGGATCCCCTCGGAGTCCGGTGCGGACGGCTGTCCGAAGCTCGAAGGGGGGAGGTTGTCCACGGGTTCCAGCAGGCTCATCACAGGATCCACCACGTCGACCTGACCCGCGCCTCCGGCCTTCTTTCCCTGGGACTTCTTCGCCTTTTTGTCCGACTTGCGGAAGCGCTGCTCTTTGGGCAGCTTCACGTGGAGGTCCTCGCCGATGGCCACCTGCTCCACGGCGAGTCCGGCGCCGTCGCGGCCCTTGAGCTGAGTGACGGCGTGGTAGCGGGGGGGGTCCGCGGTACCCGAGGAGAGGTCCGCCGCGGCGGTGGCAACGCCGGAGGCCGGGTCGAGGGCGGACCCGGCCCCGGCCACGCGCTGCGTGAACCGGAAGCGTTCCATTCCCCGGACGTTCTCGATGGCCTCGTGGACGAGCGCCGCTCCATCGGAGGGGTCCGCCGCCGTAAGCACCGCGTAGTCATCGGCGCCCGCCGTCCGGATCGCTCCGGCCGCCACGGCTGCGGCGGCTGCCAGCGTGAAAACCGTTACGCCCAACCTCTTCATCTTCTTGTGCCTCATGTCTTCGATACCTCCCTCAGGCCGCCTGGAGCGCGGTTGCGTTCAGGGTCAGGATGTTCGCGCAGTACGCCGTGACCGTTCTGCCGGTCTGCGCGGCGACTTCTTCCTTGAATGACTCGAGCTGCTTGTCCGAGGCACCGTCGTTGCCGCGCGCGTCGGACTGTTCGGCGACCCGCAGCTTCACGCTGAGCGAGTGGTAGGTGGAGTCCTTCGTCACGCAGCCGCGGATCAGATACGCCTTGTCGAGGTTGTTCTGAAGGCTCGAGTGTGTGACGACCGTCTCCCACGGCACCTCCGTCCTTCCCACGTTTCCGAGGAGGTCCGCCACCTCGGCGCGGTAGACGTGCGGTGTGAGGGCTGGGTAATCGAACAGGTCGATCGCCGTCGGCACGGGTGTCTTCTCCACACCGTCGGCGAAGTGGCGCTTTGTCGCGTCGTCCACGCCGGACCCGGGACCGTCCGTCGCCATGAAGTCCAGGGGGAGCATGGCGTCCGACACGTACTGCGACTTCGGCGGAACGGGGCTGAGCACCGTGATCACCGGAGGTGTGTTGTCGAGTGTGAAGGCCCGGCTCTGCTCGCCCTCCGAGTTGCAGGTTCCGCTTCCATCCGTCCCGAAGAACTGGACGGTCTGCGGCCCGTCGCTCCCTTCGAGACGGAAGGGGGCCGGGTCGGCGGGAACCGCGGGTCCGTACGCGGGGACCGCGTTTGAGGACGGGAAGGCCCGCAGGGAGACCCGGATGTCGGGTTTGCCGAAGTAGTTGTCGATCGATGTGATCGCGATGTCCGTCTCGCCGGACACGAACGTCTGCCCCTGGCTGGTCACGTTCGGCCCCGACAGCGACAGTGAGCTCGCCGGGGGCTGCGAGTCGGTGATGCCCGTCGGTGGGTCGCCGGCGTCCGAGAAGGCGTCGACGCCGCGAACGGGCTGCTTGAACGTCGGACGGAAGACCTTGTCGCGGGAGACGCAGTCCTCCCACAGCCACATGGTTCCCATGCCGTAGGACCGGTTGTCCCGCATGGAGTTCGCACGCCACTGGTGGTCGGCGTCCAGGGACTTGGCCCATCCGAGCATCGCGTTATTGGGGACGTCCCAGTCGGCGCTGGCGTTCGTGTGGGGGCCGTACAGATCCCCCAGTGTGGCGGCGCCGGCGCCGGCGGCCCGGCGGAAGAACGTGTTGAGTCCGTTCTCGTCCAGCATCGAAAGCTTGCCGAGGATGCCGGTGTCGTACAGAGGTGCGAAGTCGGTGAGGCTGTAGTCGCAGAAGACGTCATTCACGTCGTCGTCGACACACGCCGCGGGCAGCCCTATCTCGGAGTCGATGTCGTCCCGGCTCCCGTCGGGGAAAAGCGACGGATGGTCGACGTAGTCCTCCGGGTGAGCGAAGATCCGGATGATCTCACTCGGCTTGATGATGCCGTCCTGGTCGTGGTCAAGGATGTCCTTCACGCCCTGATCCAGCTCACTCGTCCGGAGAGGCTCGGTGATGAAGGTGCCGACTTCCCTGTCCACGTAGTCCACGAGCTCGGCGATCACCGCGTCCTTGGCCTTGCCGTAGACGCGCTGGATCGCTCTGATGAGGTCGCCGAGGACGGGGACCGCAGCGAGCACGTCGAAGACGAACCCCAGGACCGTCGCGACCAGCTCGAGGGCGTAGTCGATGAGCTGCTCGACGATCCCGTCCTCCAGTAGGAACGTCGGGACGCCCATCATCGCGAAGAAGTTGTCGAAAAACCAATCCTTCAGTGCGTTGAGGATCACACCGGCGTCGGTGCTCCTTCCGGAGAAGAATTGCTGGGCGATGGTCTGCCAGACCGCCGGCCAGGAGTCGATGCCGCGGTCGATGGCGGCGATCCATTCATCGAGATACAGCTCTATGAGGACGTCCAGCACCAGCTCGATCACGTTGAAGGGGGAATCCGTGGGGTCGGGGAAGCAGAGCGGGCAGTCGCCGACGAAGTCCTGGCTCGTCGAGTCCTCGTGGACCTCGGCCTCTTTGGTTTTGAGCGCGTCCTGCATCCCGAGGAACTCGTCCCAGAACTTGTGCTCACCCTTGTCACGCGCGAAGTCCGAGCGGATTAGCTTGTCGGCGATGAACTTCGTCGGCGCGTCCACCGGAAAGCCGGCCTTGCTCTCCCAGCCCGGCCGGTGCTTGTCGACGTAGGCCTCCACGACCAGGTGGCGGACGGCGATGTCGGCATGCTCGAGCTGGCTCCAGGGAGGCGCGACCCCCTCGGCCCACTTGTTCACCCAGGTGTGAGCCCATGTGTCCCCGTTGGCGTGCCCGGCCATGTACCCGAGCGCGAATGCGATGTTCTTCAAGCGCTCGGGCTGGGGGGTCGCAGGATCCCACGCTTGCTCCCACAGGTAGTCGAACCACTCGTGAGAGCGTGAGCCCTCGTTGCTTTCGGGCTCGGTGTCGTTATGCGTCCGAGTGTCGGGGTGGATGGCCAGCTGGCCGAAGTAGGTGTCGGGGAAGGCGTCCGGGCCGATGGCGCCGGCGTTGAAGGCGGCCGGATATGCGGCCAGCGCCTGCGCGATCGTCGGATTTACGGGCACCGTCACCGACGACGCTCCGTCGGCACGCGGAATAGTGACCGACCCACTCTGCGCCTCCCGCATCGCCTGGGCGACGCCCAGGATGTGCGTGGGCGGCGACCATGCCGCCGCGGGCTCGGGCACTGCCACGAGCAATGTGGCGACGAGCGTCGTCACGACGAACCCGCTGACCGCCTTCAGGCCGATGGCCGCAGTGCGGATCCGCCTCCGCTCGGGCACACGAACAGGGACCTCCCGTGTCGCATGCATAGACCGCTCCTTCCCTCAACCCGTCTCGTCGGCTCTCTACGAAATGTAGAGACGGGTGGGGCGGTCGAGAACCTCTCGACGGCTACCGCATCCGGTACCGGAGGTACCGGTTTCCCCCCACGTTCGGACACCCTCGAGCGGTCGGCTGGTCACGCCGGGACGGGCGGTCAGGAGCGGAGCCCGGGGATGGTCAAGCCGGACCCTGGGATCTAGCTCGGGCGAGGTCTCAGTGGGTGGTGGGGGCCGGTTGGTTGGCTATGTCCAGCGGCTGAAGGTCCGGTCTCGGCAGGTCCAGCACACGGGAGTAGAAGGCCTCCTCGGCCCCCAGGCAGCGACTGATCGTCTCAGCGCGACGGAACCCGTGGCCCTCGCCTTCGAACTCGATGTAGGCCACGGGTCGTCCGAGCCGCTTGAGCTCCTCGACGATCAGCCGGGACTGGTTCGGCGGGACCACGCGGTCCTCAAGTCCCTGCAGCAGAAGGACCGGAGCGTGGATGTCCCCGACCGCATGGATGGGCGAACGCTGCCGGTAGCGGTCGCGCTGCGTGTCCCAGTCTCCGATCAGCTGCTGGTCGTAGTGGGCCTCGAACTTGTGGGTCTCCCCGTGGAACACCTCGAGGTCGCTGATCCCAAAGTAGGCCGTCCCGGCGGCGAAGACATCCCTGAATGCCAGCGCGCACAGCACCGTGTACCCACCGGCGCTCCCGCCCCTGATCACCATTCGCTGCGGGTCGGCGTCGCCACGGCGCACCAGGTGCATGGCGCCGTCGATGCAGTCGTCCACATCGGCTATCCCCCACCGGCCATACAGCTGCTCGCGGTACGTCCTGCCGTAACCGGTGCTGCCGCGGTAGTTGACGTCCAGGACGGCGTAGCCGCGGCTGGTCCAAAAGGCGACGTTGGACGTCCCGAGGTTCAGTGCGGTGGCAGACGCCCCCACCGGGCCCCCATGCGCGAAAACCACCAGCGGCGGCTGTCCGGACGGGGGGGACACCGACGGGTTGCGCGGGGGGTAGTGGAACGCGTGGGCGGTCCCGCCGTCCGACGTAGGGAACTCCAACACCTCAGGCTCAGCCAGGAACCCGTCAGGCAGGGTGACCCGCGTCCCGTGCAACAGCTGGGCTTTGCGTCCTCTCCGTGAAATCCAGACGGACAGGGGCTGGGACGCCGAACCGCCGAGATACGCCACGGAACCGTCCGGCAGCACCCTCGGGTCGGCAACGGCAGAGCAGCGGGCGGTGAGTCCTGATTCTCCGTGCGACGCCGCGAGCACGAGTTGGGACCTGCCGCCGCGGCTGCGAACCGTAACGAGGTCTCCGTCGGATAGGAAGTCGTAGGACCAGCCCCTGGTCGTCGGCCGGCCGAACTCGGCCTCCTCCGCGGTCACCGCCTCGATGCCCGAAGCTGCCGCCCGGTACAGGTTCCACCAGCCGGTGCGGTCCGAGACGAAGTACAGGACGCCTTCCGGCGACCAACGTGGATGGCAGACGGACTCCCCTGGCCCGCCCGCCACCAGCTGTGCGTCGGCCAGCGCGCCCTCCGCGTCCAGGTTCCCCATCCACAGCTCCGTGCCGTCCCAGGGCATGTTCGGGTGGCTCCAGGTGATCCACGCGACGGTGGTGCCGTCGGGGCTGAGGCGGGGGGTCGCGTAGAAGTCGTTGCCGGACACAAACCGCTGCGGCGGCCCCCCGTTCTGCGGGACCGTGACGATGAAGTTGTCCGGGTGAAGGTCGGACTCCGAGTGGTCCTCGCAGACGGCGAACAGCCGGCCCCGGAGGGGGTCCGGCTCGAGGTCGGCGAACCGAAGCGGCGCGTGCGGTGTGATCGCGCCTGGCTCTCCTTGCGGATCCAGGCGGTACACCCGCTGGTCGCGCCGGTCGACGAAGTAAAGGATCTGCCCGTCCACGGCGATGGCGTTTCCCCCGTACTCGTGCACCTTCGAGCCCACGTTGAAGGGGGCAGGAGTGACGTCCTCGGCCCGCCGGCCATCCCAGCGGACGACGACGCTGCGGGCCTCGTCCGGCCGCATTTCCACCCAGTAGACGTGGTCGCCGGAGACGAGGATCTCCTCGAACGTGATGGTCCCGGCAGTGAGCCACTGCCCGGTGACGGGCGACGTCCAAGTCCCGAAGGGATGGGACTCCGTCATCCGAGCTGCTCCCGCTCCTCGTCGGTCAGCCGCAGGGCCGCCGCGGCGACGTTCTCCTCAAGGTGCGCCACCGACGACGTCCCCGGGATCGGCAGCATCTGCGGCGAACGCTGAAGCAGCCATGCCAGCGCCACCTGTGCCTGTGTCACTTGGTGCGCGTGCGCCATGGCGTCCAAAGGGCCTCCAGGCCTGGTGAGGCTGCCGTCGCCGAGCGGGTACCACGGGATGAAGGCGATCCCCGCCTGCTCGCAGTGGTCGACGACGGGGTCGGACTTCAAATCCCCCAGCCCGTAACGGCTCTGGACGCTGGCGATCGGTACGGTCTTCACCGCGCTCTCGATGTGCTCGCGCGTCACGTTGGACAGCCCGATCTCCCGGACCTTGCCCTCCTCGCGCAGCTCCACGAGGGCGCCCAGCGACTCGGTGAAGGGAACCTTGGCATCCACCGTGTGCAGCTGGTACAGGTCGATGCAGTCGGTTCTCAGCCGGCGCAGGCTCGCCTCGCAGCACTCCTTCAGTCGCTCCGGACGGCAGTCGGGGGTCCATCGGGACGGTCCCGGACGGACCAGGCCACCCTTGGTCGCCACGATCAGGTCGTCCGGGTATGGGTGGAGAGCCTCGGCGATCAGGTTTTCGCTGACCTCCGGACCGTAGGAGTCGGCGGTGTCTATGAAGTTCACGCCGAGCTCCACGACCCGCCGCAGCAACGCCCTGGCCCCCTCGGGATCCGCCGGGGGGCCCCAGATCCCGCGTCCGGTCACGCGCATGGCGCCGAAGCCCATGCGGTGGACTGAGCGGTCGCCGATGCGCACGGTTCCAGCCGCGGCGGCGGGAGCGTGCGTGGTCACGTGTCCTCCGGGGGTCGGGTGAGCTCGACCCTACCGGAGACCCCGCTCGCGAGGCGTGGACCTACGAAGACGCGGTGGTGAGCCTGAATTGACGCCCGCTGGACGAGCTCGGGTTGGCGGCGGTCTGGTGCTCGTTCGTGATCACCGCGAAGATGCTTTCGCAGCCTCCCGAATCGACGCTGACGGCGGCCTGTGCCCCGGGCCCGAGCACCGACGGCAGAGATGTCATCCGCATCGACGTGCCGGTGTCGCAGACGACGCTGCCCCGAAGAAGACCAGCACTGTCCCTGTTGGCGAGGGTCATCGTGTAGGACGCCCCCTCCGGCAGGCGGACCCACGCGATCGCGTAGTCGTCCTTGACGGTGTTGTCGATCGCGCCGTTCAGTCCGGCGGACAGGGGGGCTCCGGGCGGAGCGGCGGCGTCCACGTAACCGGCCGCCTCCTCGAAGCAGTGCGGCAGGGCGTACCCGCCACCGCAGGTCCTGTTGAACCTCACTGCGATCGCGTAGTCGTGGAATGCGGCGCCCAGAGACAGTCCCTTGTTCTGCATCGCCTTCTGCATCGCCGTCAGGTTGTGGGAGCTGCCCTTGCTTGTCTCCTCCCAGAAGTCCTGCATCACCTGCTCGCCTCCGCCGGGAGTCGAGGTGCCGAACCGCTCCGTGAGTCCGCGGAAGGTGATCCAGTACGGGTACGGAGATTGCCCATAGGCCCCCATGGAGTCGCTGAAGGACGGCCACAGGTAGTTGTAATTGTCGTCTGCGCCGTCATAGACCTCGTCTTCCATCCAGGTCGCGCCGCCCTCCGAGAACGCAGCGTCGGGCCGGCCTGAACCGATGAGGGCGCCGTAGCCGAACTGGATGGAATGGTTGAATTCATGCGCCGTGGTGGCGTCCAGTGCCTGTTGGGGCGTCCCCGGGAAACGGGTGTAGTCGGAGCTCAGCCCCATGCAGGAGGCGTAGGCGTCTCCTTCGTTCCACGTCGTGTTCGGGTTGTCACCGACGTCCTCGGTGGCGGCGACATAGCCGTAAAGACCGGCGGCGCCAAAGGTCGGGTCGAGCCGGACGAGATACTTCTGGCCGGTCAGTGGCGGAGCCGCCCATCCGAACTCGTCAACCTGGCTCGACCAGGCCCCCTCCAGCGACTGGAGGTAGGCCTCGACGGTGAGGCCGCCGCCGATCGTCCCCGGCACGTATTCCACGCGGAAATGAGCCGACTCGACCGCGTGCGTGGTGACGAACGGGCCGAAGATCCCGCACAGATCGGCACTCGGGGACAGATCACCCACGAGGTCGTCGAGCGTGGACCGCTGGACCCCGGCGGGCATGGCATCAACTCGTTCACGCAGCTCCAGCAGCGGCAGAGTCCCCTTCCAGGGCGCTGCGGACATGAACGCCGGTGGGAGCTTTGTGGGAGCGGCGATGGCGTAGGCGAGGTACAGGTCGGCCGTGTACCGGTCGACGGTCCCGGACTCCACCGCCCGTTCGATCAGCTGGGGGGTTGTGAGGACTTGCGCAGGCGCAACGGGCAGCCTCTGAGCGGAGGCCGACGCCGGGACCACTGCAGCCAATAGCAGGACGATCAGAGCGAGTCGAACCGGGCGCATGGGGATCTCCTGTTGGGGTCGTAAAAGACTTCGCCCTGCGTGCCCACGTTCCTGCCCGGTTCAGGGTCATCTTCCAGGGCCTGCACCCTTTGCCGAGGCCGGCAGGGATGGCCGTCGGATTGGGTATGTTGGGGGCCGCACTCCCGGCGGCGTGGCCGAGTGGTCAGGCAGGGGACTGCAAATCCCCCCACGGCGGTTCAATTCCGTCCGCCGCCTCCAGCGTCAGCGTTCAATCGCAGCTCTCACCCAAGCCGTCCGGCGGACCTCCCCCGTCTTCGGATGCACCGCCTCCACGACCCCGTCCGGCTCCCATCCCAGCGAACTCAGCTGTTCCACCAGGTCCGCTGTACCCGTACGCACCCGCTCCGCCCGGAGCACCAGCCGGCCCCCCGGCGCAACCACATCCGAAAGCAGATGCGAGACAAGATCGCGCTCCAGTCCCGGCGGAGCGTAGTCCAGCCCCGTGTGGACGACGTCAAACCGCCGGGGCGCAACCCACTTCCTGGCGTCGTCCACGAAGATCCTCGACGCCAGCGGCTCCCCGACACGGCGCCGCGCCAGCCACGCCAGCCGGGATGAGATCTCCAGACCCCAGCACTCGATGCTCCGTCCCCGCTCGGCCCCCCAGCGCTTCAGGCTCTGCATGAGGTACCCGTTCGCGCACCCCACGTCCAGCACTGTGGCGTCTCCTTGGAAGCAGTCCAGGATCAGCTCCCGCGACCAGCGCCACTCGTCCTCGTCGCCGCCCTTCCCCGACTGCAGGCGGGGGTCGGCCGTCAGCAGGTAGGCATCGACGAGTGCCTCCTCGACTGAAGCGGTCCATTGGTCGGCGTTGATGCGTCCGGACCGGAAGTCCTCGGAAGCCGCGTCGATTGCCTCCTGCGCCCATCTCCCGTCCGGCTCCGGCAGCCCCAGCGCCCTGGACGTCCACCACAGCGCCTGTGTCCCGGCTCGTCTCTGGATCCACCGGACCCTCGGCGCGTCCGGCACCGCCTCCAGACCCATCCGGCAGGCCCAGAAACCAGCCAGCAGCGCAGGCAGGCCGCCGTCGCCGGTCCACAGCTCGTCCGGAAGGGGTCCACCTTCGAGCCGAAGGCTGGGAAGAAACCCGGCAACCTCCACCTCCGGGTTGCCGACGGCGGCAGAGTCCCAGTCGACAACGACTGCTCGCCCGGGTAGCAGGCAGAGGTTGTCGGAGCGGATGTCGAAGTGGACCAGTGCCTCTCCCGCCAGATCGGCTCGGCGCTCGGCCTCCAGCAGAACCGGCAGCGTCTCCCGCAGCCAGTCCGGGGAGCACAGGCCGGTTGACAGGAAAGGGTCTGGGTCGGCAGCCACACTCTCCCAGCCGCCTCGGATCCCTGGGACGTCCTCCAGACGTCCCAGGTGCGACGGTGGACGCACGAGCGGGATCTCCCGCAGCACGCTCAGCACCGCCTCCACGTCGGCGTCCTCCCACGGCGGCGGCCAGCGGCCCTCGGACAGGTCCTCCAGGACCATCAGGGGGACGGAGTCGTCCGCGCCGAGCAGGCGCGGGAGAAAGTCGGCCTCGACGGACTCATAGAACCGCCGCTCGACCCGCAGTCTCCGAGCCGACTGCCCCGTCACGCCCGCTTTGACGAAGGCCGAACCCCCCGAAGCCAGCCGGACGACCCACCGCTCCGCGGGCGAGTAGCCACCGTCCGGACGCCGCCACGACTCGACAGGCCCGGCGATCCGCTCGACCGCATGGCGGACCTCGGGCCTCAAATCCGGCTCCCAACGCCGCGATCCGTCCGGGGCTTCATGGTTCGCAAGGCTACTGCCGACAGATAAGTAGCATCAGCGCGAAAGACATGGAGCATCTCGCCGCATGACGAACCGCAGCCGTCGGCTTGCCCCGCGGGGCGAAGCCGGCCAGACGATGGTCGAGACGGTGGCCGCTCTCTTCATCATCGGCATCGGCCTGGTGGCCGTGATCGCCCTGCTCCTTCGGGCCAACACATCGGTGGGTGTAGGCAAGGACCGCAACGTGGCCCTGACGGTGGCCGACTCCTACCTCGAGGACATCCGGGCCCGGCCCTACGACGACATCACCCTCACAAGCCCTCCCACACCGTCCACCGACCAGAACCACCCCAACAGCTCGGTGACCGGCACCACGTACCGATACGACCCGTCGAAACCTCCCGAACCCCTGGTCCTGAACCCGGCCCGCACGACCGGGCTCTCGCCGGGCCCCCTTTCGTTCCCGCCGGGCCCCATCAAAGGAGAGGTCTACCGCTACGTCACGTGTGTGGACGACGCGGCGACACCGGACGTCCAGGACTACAAGAGGGTGACCGTCGTCGCCCGGTGGATGGGTGGACCTCCCGCGCCGTCCAAGCAGGTGAAAATCACGTCGGTCGTGGTGCCCGCGGAGGCGCAGACGCCTTGCTGAGTCCTCGCGCCCGGCTATCCGGCCGCCGGCAGGAGGCCGGGGTGACACTCGTCGAGTTACTAGTCGTGCTCGCGCTGATGCTTCTCATCGCGTCGATCCTGGTGGCGATCATGGTGAGCGCCCAGAAATCGGAGAACAAAGTGAGAGGCCAGGCCGACGTCACCGAAACGATTCGAACGGCGCTGGAGCAGTTCTCCAGGGACGCCCGCCAAGGGGGCGCAGTGACCGCCGCGTCCTGTACCCAGCTGAGCTTCGTCTCCTACTTCAAGTCCTCCACCCCCAGGTCGGTGACATACGACTTCTCCAGCGGAACGCTCTCGCGCAGAATCGGCTCGGGTGCTGCCACCCCGGTGGCGACGGGGCTGGTGTCGGGCAGGTTTGCCTCGCCCGGTCGAATCGAGCCCACGCAAACGCCGATCCTGCACCTTCCGTTGCCGACGGCGACGCCGGCGCCCACGGACACCTGCTTCCCCGCCGGCAGCGCCAAGTCCGTGAGGCTGGAGCTCGCCGGTCTTCCGAAAGGCGCAACTCAGCCCATCACCTTGGGGATCACGGTGGCGATGAGGAATTCGCAGTGAACACTGTCCAGAGGCTTCGGGAGAATGGCGAGGAAGGCGTCTCGTTGGTCTCGGCACTCCTGATCCTCGGCGTCCTGTCGCTGGTTGCCGTCGCGTCGGTCGCGTCCTCCGACCGGATCCTGTCGGGTAACCTCCGCAGCCGCACGCGCGCAGGCGCGATTCACGCTGCGGACGCGGGCATCGAGTACGCGAAGTACAGGCTTCGCCGCGGCCTGCTGACGTCCACCGACCCCAGCGGTCCGTGTGCCTACGAAGCCGGCACCGGCACTCTCACCTGCAATCAGTCGCTGGGCAACAGCCAGTCCTACTCGGTGGTGATAGGGCCGGCTCAGTTCGGCGCCGATTCCAGTGTGACGCGGGTCCTCACGTCGACGGGATCGTCCGGCCCCCGTTTGAAGCGCAAGGTACAGGTCACGATGTACAAGCAACCGGACCCGTTCCGCCTGCCGCTTTTCGCCGATGCGTCAATCAGCATCAACGGAGGCGGACAGATCGACTGGTACGACTCACGCGAGCGCCCCTACGCCGGCACCCCGTCGCCGCCGCACTTCGGCGACGTCAGGTCCAACGGCAACATCACGCTGTCCGGTGGCTCCCGCATCTACGGCTCCGCCACGACCACGGCCACGGGAGTCATCAGCAGGTGCAACAACTGCCAGATCTTCGGGACGACGTCCAATGGCGGGGCGAGGCTGTCGTTCCCGCCTCCGGACGTCAGCCGAGTCGAGACGGCCAACGACAACGCCAGGATCTGCTCCACGGCCGGCGACTGCAGCGGCTCCTACTCGTGGTCCCCGGTCACCAAGGTGCTTTCGGTTTCCGGAGGCTCGGTCCGGCTCAGGTCGGGGACCTACAGCCTGTGCCAGCTCGCAATGAGCGGTGGACAGTCGGTGATCACGCTTGACCCCTCCTCCGGGCCGATCCGCATCTTCATCTCCGGGCCGACCACGGCCCCCTGCGGAACGCTGATCACCCCGCAGCTGGATCCGCTGAACATCACCGGGGGTACCTGGAGGTACCCCGCCGCCCAGTCGGCGCCCGAGTTTCAGACCTATGTGCGCGGCGATTCGGTCGTTCCCACCAGAGTGACACTCAGGTCCGGAAGCAACTATCTGGGAGTGGTGTACGCGCCGCTGTCGGACGTCGCCATCCAGGCCAGCGCCGACCTGTTCGGCAGCTTCAACGGAAAAAGCCTCAGCCTCGGAGGCAACGGCAGCATCCACTTCGACAAGGCCGTTGCGGGCAGCGGGGCCGGTGGCAACCCCTGGCTGCAGACCCTATGGATCGAGGTCTAGGGGGCGCGGTTGCCCCCAGGCCTCCTCCAGGAACGGACCCAGGTGGGCTGCGAGCCGCTCCGGGTGCAGGCGGTACTCGAGGATGGATGAGGCTTGGACGAACCGCCCTCGCGGGAGCAGGCCGGCCAGCTCGCGCGCGTCGTCCATGACGTGCAGCGGGTCCCGGCGGTGTCCGATCACCAGCGCGGGCATCTGCAGGGACTTCAGGCCCGGCTGGTCGTCGGTTGGCAGGCCCGAGGCGATCAGCCCCCGGATAATGGCGACCGCCGATTCCGGGTCCATCGTCGCCACATCACGAATGGCGGCAAGCTCCGGCACCACACTCACCGGCGGCAGCCGCCGAAGGATCCAGGTCGTGCCCCTGACTGTCCGGCCCCCCGCTTCTATCGTCCTGGCGAGTGCGCTGAAGATGCGAGTGGCGGGGGCCCGGCCGCGCTCCAGAACGGGCATCTCCACCACCAGTCCCCTGCACCGCTGCGGATTCGCCAGCGCCGTTGCGATCGCAACGTTGGCGCCGAGCGACAGCCCGCCCACGACCGCCTGCTCGATGCCGAGGTGATCGAGAAGGCAGATCACGTCCGAGCTGAACCCGCGCCAGGTGTACAGCTCAGGATCGACCGGCCTTTCGCTCAGGCCGTGGCCGCGAAGGTCCAGCAGGATCACCCGATGGCCGGGAAGGAGCCTGCGCAGGCGGACGAACATCCGCGACGACCACAGCAGACCGTGCAGCAGAACCAGAGGCCGCCCGGACCCGCGGTCCAGGTAGTGGAGCCTCAGCGAGTCCGTGGGATGCGTGAACGTGGCCACGCACCGAAGCTACCCAAACGAAAGGACGGGGAACCGCGGGTCCCCGTCCTGTTCCCCGCCCTAGAGACTGGCGCAGCGAAGCTCGAGGAGCTCGTCCATCTTCGGGTCCTGCTCCACCAGCTCGTCCGTCAGGACGACCGGCTCGGCAGGCACCATGTCCTCGGCCCCCACCGGCAACGGGAACCCCGTCTCGTCGCGCCCACGAAGCTCTGTGACTTCCATTCGTCCCCCTTCGGAATCCGGCCCGTCGTGGAAGGACTCCGGGGGACGGCTGGAGGTTTCACCCGCGGCGACTTCGCCTCAGACGACGCAGTGGGAGTCGAGCCAGGCAATCACGTCGGAGATCACGCGGTCCTTTTCCGGCTCGTTGAGCACCTCGTGGTACAGGCCGTCGTAGATGGTCAGGGTCTTGTCCGTGACTACCAGCTGGGCGTGCACCTGGGCCGATCCGGACGGGTCGGCGATCACGTCCTGGGAGCCGTGGACCAGGAGTACCGGGATGCTCACGAGCGGGACCGCGTCCGTAACCCGCTGGATTGCCTCGGCCGCCATCATCGTCAGGTCCATCGGGATCCGGTCCGCGAACACGAGGTCGTCGGCCGCGTAGGCCCTCACGACGTCGGGGTCGCGCGACACCGTCTCCGGAGGGACGCCTGCGCTGGTCATGAGCGACTCCATGACGGCGGCTCCCGGGACGATGGCGGTCCCGGACAGCACGGCTCCCGACAGCGTGTCTGCCGGAAGGGCAGCGATCGCTGGGATCGTCAGCAGAGTGCCCATCGAGTGGGCGAGGACAAACGCCGTCGGATGGACCGAAGCTGCGTCGAGGCACAGCTGGGCCACGTCGTCGATCACGGGCTGGAGCTCACCTCCGACGTCGCCCGGGAAGCCGGGCGACTGCCCGTGCCCGCGCAGGTCGCGGGCAATCACGTGGTACCCGGCCGAGTTCAGAGCCCGCGCGACGTGCTCGTAACGCCCCGTGTGCTCAGCCAGGCCGTGAACCAGCGCCACGGCTGCCTTGGGCGACTCGATGGGCCAGGTCCGCTCAAACAGCTGCGACATGTCACCTCCCGACGGCGGCCACCATGCAACCACAACCAATGCGCCGCGAGGCGCACCCGGTTTTGGCCCGCGCCCACTGCCGGAAACGTACCGGTAGACTCGGGGGCCTAGGGCTCTTAGCTCAGGGGGAGAGCGCTTCCTTGACACGGAAGAGGTCACAGGTTCAAATCCTGTAGGGCCCACGAATGGCGCTGGACCAGTTGTGTCCGCGCCGACCGCGCTCCCCTCGCCGCCCCAAACCACCAGTCGCTTCAGAGGCATGAGATGACCGACGAGGCGAGGCTCCCGGGGGGTCACGTTACGGGAGCTGTACGAGTCGCGGATACCGTCCGGCGTCCCATGGGCCCGTGGTCGCCGGCCGTCCACTCGCTTCTCCGCCACTTGGAGACGGTGCGCTTCGAGGGGGCTCCAAGGCTCCTGGGGGTGGACGACCGGGGCCGTGAGGTCCTGGAATTTCTAGAGGGGATGGTGCCGTCGGGACTCACGCCCGACCCCTACGGCTCGACGGACTCCGTTCGTGCTGTGGGCGACCTGCTGAGGCGGTTCCACGAGGCGGTGGCCACATTCGAGCCTTCCGAAAACTCCGTTTGGAGGTTCGCGGCGGGCAGACCCCAGCGCGGCGAACTCATCTGTCACACCGACCCGGCCCCCTGGAACGTCGTCTTCAGGAACGGCAAGCCCGATGCCCTCATCGACTGGGACATGGCTGGTCCCGATGACCCGATTGCAGACGTCGCCTTTGCCGCCGTGCACTTCGTCCCGCTGCACGATGAGGACCGGTGCCGGCAGCTCGGATGGACCACGTCCCCCGCCCGGGGTGAGCGCCTCGTCGCTCTCTGCGAGGGCTACGGGCTGGACGTCATGAGACGCACAAGCCTGCTGGACGAGGCCGTCAAGAGGATGACCCGAATACACGAAGGCTTGAGGCGTGGAGCCGAAACCGGTGATCCAGTGTCGTCGGCACTATGGGCAAGGGGAGTCGGCGAGCTCCCGCTGAGAGACGTGGCCTTCATCGAGGCGCATCGACAAGAACTACAGCAGGTACTCACTTGACCCACCGATAGCACCAGGTGTCTCCCGTAATGGCCCATGAAAACTGCATGCCGGTGGGCGGTTCCGACCGTCCGATTTCGTCCCGAGTGACTATCTGAGGCCCGCCCTGGCCTGTCGATGCCACAGATATGTTCCGAGCCACTTTTGGACATCCGGGTGTGGTACCGGCCACTGCGACCGTCCCAGTCGCAGCGATGAACGGCGGTTCAGATAGATCACAAAGGGGGAGCACATGACCCAAGCCAGGGCCATCTTCGTCGCGATCATCTTCATGTCCATGCTGATGTTTTTTGCGCTGGGCTCAACGATCACGAGGCTGCAGAGCAGCGTTGACGGCCGGGGAACGGCGACCCTCGAACTGAGACAGCAGCTAGCACCGGCCTCCGCCGGCCGCTAGACGCTTCTGCGGGGTCCCGCTGGGGGTGGGGGCCACATCTGAACTCCGCCTCCTTGACGGCGTTGCATACAGACTGTGTGTAATGCCCCACAAAGAAGCGAGCGGGAAAAACCATGCTGCCTCGACAGGAAGCCCTCAGCGGTTACGCCAAGCAGCTGGAGGAGTTTGAAGCCCTCATCCGGTCCCTGAGCGACGAGCAGTGGCGCGCATCCACCCGGTGCGAGGGCTGGAAGGTCTCGGACGTAACGGCTCACGTCGTAGGGACGCTCTCAGAAGTCGTGGCCGGCCGCGCCGCCGGCCTCGGCGAGGCGGGAGCTGTCGACAGGGTTGCCGCCGAACGCAAGGGGATGTCCCAGCAGGAGCTGGTGGACGAGCTTCGGTCATCGCGCGAACAGGCCCAGAAGGCAACGGCCCTGCTTGACGACGATGCATGGGCGGGACCCGCCCCAGGGGACGTTGCGCCGACGATGGGCGACGGGGTGTGTGCGCTCTGGTACGACACGTACGTACACGACGAGGACATCAGGGCCGCGCTAGGGCTCGAAGCCAAACGGGGGCCGGGGCTGCGGGCGGCGGTGGAGCACCTGGCAACGGTCTTGCAGCAGGACGGGTGGGGCCCGGCCACCATCGCGGTGGACGGGATGGAGGAGTTTTCAGTCGGAGGCCACTCAGACCGGCGCATCACCGGAGACCCCCTGGTGTTCGTACTGGCGGCTACGGGTCGCGGAGATGCGGCAAAGCTCGGCTTGGACGAAACGGTGAACGTCTACCGCCGACGCTGAAAGGCGAAGTGACACCCAGCCACCGGGGACGGTCCGGCGTCCCGGCCCGCCGGTTGCGCCCAGTCCGCCCGCAGGAACGGCGGTGCCATCGGTGACTGGGTCTGAAGGACTAGGAGAAATCGCTCCGACGGCTCATTCACTTCGGACGCTCCCGGACGTTGTCTATCTCGAGAGTGAACGGAGACTGCGATGGGCGCACCTGGCAGTTCCAGAGGAGCCGGACGCACAGACGGTCGCGGCGTTGGTGACGATGGTTCCGACGCACGCACAGTCGTCGAGCTGAGTCGGCTGCTCCGGGCTCAGATGTCAGTCGAATCCGTGCTCGAGGAAGGCGGAAAGGCGGTTCAGCGGGCTCTGAGAGTCCGGTCGCTGGCCATCTGGCTCGGCCCCGGCGAGCTGATGACGGGCCCGGCCTGGGTCGGGGGTTCGGTTTGTGACACCGCCGTGCCCAAGGAGGTCCTTGAGGCGAGCCGGTCACGCAGGGCCAACCTCGGCCCGCGCGGGACAAAGGGAATGGCTCTGGCCGTCCCGATCATGACCCCCAACTCAGGCCTGCTAGGCGTCATACGAGCCGAGGCGAGGGAGTGGGACCAACCACAGCAGATGCTGTTTCAGGAACTCGCTATGGAGGTGGGCTATGCGCTGGAAACCTCAAAGATGTATGGGCGAGCCATCGCCGCCAAAGAAAGATCCGAGGCGATCCTTGCTCACGTGGGGGACGGCGTTTTCGTCACAAATGACCGAGGCGAGATCCTCAACTGGAACGGGTCCGCCGAGACCGTGGTCGGCTGCCCCACTCGCAGGGCCGTAGGCGCGAGCTGCGACGCGGTTCTGGGTCTTCACGAGGGCGAGCGGACGCTGGATTGCAGCAAGGGGTGCCCCCTGATCGCCGGAGCCTCACGGGGCAGCGTCACGGGACGGCAGATGTGGAGACACCGACCGGACGGGTCCCGGCAGCCATTGCTGGTCGCCGCGGCCCCGGTGCCTGGTGCGGGGGGGGCTCCTGCCGAGGTGGTGCACTCGATCAGAGACATCTCGCGCCTCCGCGAAAGCGACGAAGCCAAGACGATGTTCCTTGCCACGGCGTCACACGAGCTCAAGACCCCGCTCACCGTCATCCAGGGTTTCGCACAGCTGCTCATGCAGCCCGGAAAACTCGACCCCGAGAAGACGCACCTTGCGCTGGACGCCATCCAGAGTCGCGCGCATCAGTTGAACAAGATCGTCGATCGCCTCCTGATGTCCAGTCGCATCGAGGCGGGACGCCTGGAGCTGCACCCGAGTCCCATCGACGCCGAGTCCATCGTCCGCGAGCGTGTTGAGTTGCTCGCCCAGGGGGCCGGCCGCCAGATCGAACTGATCGTCACAGACCGGATTCCCCCGGTGTACGCCGACGAAGACGCTCTCATCACCGTGCTCGACCAGCTCCTGGACAACGCTGTGAAGTACTCGCCTGGAGGGGAGAGGGTCGAGGTGGCCCTGGCAACCGAACCGGACGAGGTCTGGGTCACAGTCCGCGACCACGGTGTCGGCATGAACGGCGAGCAGCTGACCCGGTGCTTCGACAAGTTCTGGCAGGCGGAGTCTTCCGACGCACGCCGCTTCGGCGGGACCGGCATAGGGCTTTACATCGTGAAGTCTCTGGTGGAGGCCATGCGGGGAAACGTCACGGTCACCAGCGGCAGGCGAGGTGGAACCACTGTCTCCGTGGCACTCCGTCGAGCGGACTCGACCCGCCGGTTTCCTGGACTGGACCAAAGTAGGGACACCGACCGCACCTGAGCCATCCGTGATCCGCGAGCTTATGAGGCTGGCGCTGCCTCACGATGGGAGCGGCGACCGGTGACGCCGCCCAACGCGTACCTCAGGAACAGGTGGGACCCGTGCTGCCGGACGCTCATCAGGTCCCCCCGCAGGCCCGATTCCACCAAGTCGGTGCCCTCGGCCAGCCCGGGCCGGGATCCTGGCTCTGGTCGCCCCGCGAGCATCGGCGAGAGGGTGAGGAACAGATCGCCGACGACTCGGGCCGCGAGCATTTGAGAGGTGAGCCCCGGGCCGGCCTCGCTGAGGATCCGCCGGTGCCCCCTGCCCCGCACCACGTCCAGCGCTGAGGCGACGTCGACCACATCCCCCCCCGAAACCTCAATGAGGTCGGTCTCCGAGTGAACCCGATGCCTCAGTGCGTCGGCCCCCTTCGAGGTGGTGACGACCACTGCGTCTGCCAGAGCCGGGGCATCCGCGTCGATATCTCCGGTACTGGTGAGGACCACCAACTCCGGGGCCGGCGCAAGGCCGAGCGAGCTGCGCAGCGACGCGAAGGCATCCGAAGCCGCAGGATGAACACGCTCGGGCGTCCACCGGTGCGTGGGTTCCGCCCGTAGGGTCCCGGCCCCGATGACGATCGCCTCCGCGTGGGCGCGCAACAGTCCCATCACGAAACGATCCGCCTCGCTTTTCAGGCCGATGTCGGACGGACGCATTCCAACGTCGTCCAAAGCGACGACTCCGTCCAGGGAGGAGACGAAGTTGGCGAACACGCACGAGTCGCCCAGCGAAAGAGGGCCCCCGTAGATCCGCTCGAGGTCGGCCGAAAGGTGGCTCGCTGGGTGGTGCGGGATGTCCAGAAGAACTTCGAGGGGGCGCACTGAGCTCCTGCCGTTAGGCCGGCCGCACCGCCGAGATGCGGTCGAACCAGGGTTCGGCCGCGCCGATGCGGCGGTAGATGGCGGTCGCGGTGTCCAGCTTCTCCGCAGCCTCGCCCTCCCGTCCGGAACCGATGAGGGCCTGGGCCCAGGAGACGAATGTCTCTGCCTCCTCCCAGGGCACGCTGTAGGCGCGGAAGGTGTCGACCGCGCTGCGAAAGCGGCTCTCGGCTTCGGCGAGCTTCCCCTCCTGAGTCAGGGTCACCGCCTCGAGCAGGTCGACCCAGCCGGCGAAGCCTCGGAAGTCCTCCGCCGGGGAAACCGCCTCGCGCACACGCCCCAGCGCCGAGCGAGCCTCAGCTGTCCTCCCCTGAGCAGCGAGCGCTCTGCCCAGGAAGACGCCGGCGCATGCCTCCATGAACACGCCTCCGCCGTCGACGGCCAGCTGCAACGCATGGCTCGCCGCAGCCTCCTGCGCGCCGAAGTCGCCACTCGGCCCAGCAGCCCAGGCGGACATGATGCAGGAGACCCCCTCCTCCCACGTTGCACCGTGAGCCCGACCCGTTTCCCTGGAGCTAGCCGTCACTTCCCTGGCACGGCTCCAATCCCCCTCCGCGATGTGCAGCCTCATTGCGAAGTGCGCGTTGCCAACTATGAGCTCGTCTCCCGTCAGCGCCCTCGCCTCCTGCATCTCGCCGGCGGTGAGATGGCAGACACCGATCATTGCCAGCATCATCGCCCTGGGAAACTCGGTCTGCGCGAGGAATGGCCTGTCCAGATCCGCCACCACGCGCTCACGGCCGTAATGTGGGTCGAGCAGCTGGTTCAGCCACCCGCGGTGGAACATCGCGCCGAAATAGCTGACCATCCCCTGCCCGAGCCGGTCGGCCACGTCCCAGCCCTGCTCGATGAACGAAAGGCCCTGCCGGACCCTGCCGGACGCCAGCACGTGCCATCCGTGAAGAACCGCCGCATTGGCCCACAGGGCCTCGTTTCCGAGACGTTCACCGATCTGCATCGCGCGACCCGACGCTTCCACACCCTCCGACACGCGCATCGCGAACAGCAGTGAATTGGCGCGGCCCACGTACAGGTAGCCCAGCGAAGCCCGCTCGGGGCCGTCGCCGAGTCCGGACTCGGCGACGCGGTAGTGCTCGAGGGCACGGGGGATATCCATCGAGTCGGGGAAGTACGAAAGCCCGCGGCCGAGACGCGAATGCACCTGCGCGGCCCGCTCCGTGCGTCCGAGCTGATCGTAGATCTTCAGCGCCCGCTCCAAGGTCTGGACCGCTCTGGAGGGATCCTGCCCCGCCATGTACATCAGGTCCCCCAGCCTCTGGTGGAGCTGCGCCATCACCTCGGGTTCGGCCCCCTCCTCCTGCATCAACTCCAGCGCCGGCTCCAGGTGCGCGATCGCCTCCTCCCAGCCGAAGACGCCGGCGGCAGCAGCGGCCGCATCGATCGAGTAGCGGATCGTCCGGTCCGCGGGAGCGGCGGCACCGGCGTTGCGCAGGTGCACCGCCAGGGCCGCGACGTGGCCTGAGAGGTCGCGGGCATGAACCTTCTCGATGGCCTCGGCGGCCTTCAGATGAAGACGTTGCTTGCGGGCCAGCTGGAGCTCGTCATACAGGGTCTCCTGGACCAGTGCGTGCGTGAACACGTAGGCCGGCGAGCTCGCGCCGGCGACCTCGCTGACCAGACCGGACCTAAGCGCCTCTTCCAGCCCCGCCAGCAGCGAGTCCTCGTCCGCAGTCGACATGGCGGCCAGCACGTCGAACTCGAATTCGCGGCCGAGAACCGACGCCAGCGCCAGAGCGAGGTTCGTTTGCTCCGACAGCCTGGACAGACGCCTGCCGATGACCTCCTTGACTCCCTCGGGGATGCCGAGCTCGCCCACCGCCGACTCCAGGACCCACATTCCGTCGCGGTGGGTCAGCCGTCCGGTCTCCATGAGGTGCCCCACGACCTGCTCCATGAAAAAGGGGTTGCCTTCGGTTGCCTCGCGCAGCGTCTCCGCGAGCGCACGCCCGCGACGGCCGACGTCGTGCTGGGCTGATGCGGTGAATATGGACAGCACCTCGGGGACGTCCAGGCCCTTCAGCGGCAGCCGCTCCAGAGCCCCGTCGCGCCGGAGGTCGGCGAGCACGTCCGAAAGCGGGTGCGTCCGGGACAGGTCTGTGTCCCTGTAGGTCCCGAGGTACATCACGCGCGCCGGCTCGGGCGACCTGAGCAGGTGCCGAAGCAGCAAAAGCGTCGGCTTGTCCGCCCAGTGGAGGTCGTCGAGCACCACGAGCAGGGGAGCACGCGCCGAAGCCGAAGCGATGAAAGCGGAGGTGGCGGTGAACAGACGGAGGCGTTCGGTCTCCGGCGCGGTCGCGGAGGGCATGGTCAGGCCCCCCACCCGGTCGCCAAGGTCTGGGACGAGCCGGGCCACGTCGGCGCCCTCCTGGGCGGCCCATGCCCGCAGGTCCTCCCGGCTGCTGGAGCAGACGAGGTGCCGAAGCGCCTCCACGAACGGCTGGTAGGGGGCAAGTGACTCCTCGTCGCACCTCCCGAACAGCACCACGGCACCGGAAGCGTGCAGTTCCTGCGCGAACTCGGCCGCCAGCCTGGTCTTGCCGATTCCCGGCTCCCCCGCCAGCAGGACCAGGCGCCGCTGGCCGGCCTGCGCCGCGGCCCACGCGTCGCTCATCCGACCGCGTTCGCCCTGCCTTCCCGCAAAGGGGGTCCGGTGGCGCGTCTCCAGGACCGCCGGCAGCGGGACGGGCTCCGAGGGGGCGGGCTGCCACAGGACCTCCGAGGCCGCGACCGGCTCCGAAAGCCCGGACAGCTCCAGGGGGCCGAGCGACGAGAACGAGAAGGAGCCCCGTGACGCCGCCAGACCGCGAACGAGGTCCGAGGCCAGGATCTGCCCCCCGGCGGCTGCATCGCACAGCCTCTTTGCGACGACGACGGAGGTCCCGAAGAAGTCACCCTCGTCGCGGATGGGCTCCCCGACGTTCAGGCCCACCCTGACCTCGAGCCGGGCCTCCGCGTCCAGCTCGTTGTGCCTCAGGACGGACTGTTGAATCGATACGGCGCATCCGATGGCGTCCAGGACGCTGGGGAACACGACCATGAGGCCGTCGCCCAGGTTCTTGACCTCCTGCCCGCCCTGCGCCGCCACCGCGTCGCGCAGCAACCGGAAGTGGACGCGCCTCAGCCGCTCTGCCTCGTCATCGCCCAGCCTCCCGAGTATCTCGGTCGAGCCGACGACGTCGGTGAAAAGGAGAGTGACGATGGCGCCTTCAGACATGCCTCTGGACCCCGCGTAGGACTGCTTCGAGTATGCATGGGAGAATGGACGTGTTGGAATCGAAAGATGCCCGAAGCTGCCCAAACGGCTGTCGCTCGGGCAGGACTCGGAGGAGACGGAGTCTTGACTGCCTTTAAGCGCGGCGGAGAGCCTGGCCGTCCAGTACGGCTGACCGGGGTCTGACATGGCCGAGAAGATCACGGTCTACCTGGAGGTCGGCAAGAAGCGCGTGTTCGCCGGCGCGCTGGACTGGGCGGGCTGGTGCCGCAGCGCGAAGGACGAGGAGGGCGCCCTCCAGGCGCTGCTTGAGTACGGGCCGAGGTACAAGTCCGCCGTAGGGCCCTCCGCCCGGACGCTGCGACTGCCCAAGAAGGTCTCGGGCCTGGACATCGTCCAGCGCGTCACCGGTGACGCCACGACCGACTTCGGCGCGCCGTCCGTCCCGCCGTCGGCCGACTCCCGATCCCTGGACACCCGTGACGTAACCAGGCTGCAGGGACAGCTCCGCGCGGCATGGGCGGCCTTCGACAGGACGGCTGCCCAGGCCAAGGGGGCGCTGTTACGCAAGGGACCCCGCGGAGGCGGCCGGGAAGTGGACGCCATCGTGTCGCATGTGTTCGAAGCCGACAGGGTGTACCTGAGCAAGCTCGGGGGGTCTTTGAAGAAGAAGGACCTCGAGAGCGCGGTCGACCAGACGAAGGTGCTGAGGGAGATGATCCTGCAGGTGTTCTCCGGCCGTGCGCTCGGCAATACGGTCGACAAACCCGCCGCTAAGGCCGCGACCCTGTGGACTCCCCGTTACTTCGCGCGCCGCTGTGCCTGGCACGCTCTGGATCACGCGTGGGAGATCGAAGACCGCCGGGAATCCTAGGAGGAGGCCTCCTCCAGCTCGGCCCCCGCCCGGATCCACTCCGCCTCGAGCTTGGCCACCTGCCGCCGCATCCGCTCGTAGCGCTTGATGGTCTCATTGACGCCGCTTCCGCTGAGGTAGAAGGACGGATCCTCCAGCTCGGCTCCCAGCCGCGCGCACTCCTCCTGCGCCGACTCCAGCTCCGACTCGAGCCGGCTGACAGCGTCGCGCGCCTCCTTGAGACGGCGGCGCTCGTCGGCTGCCTGACGGCGGCGGTCCTTCGGCGAAAGGTCCGGACGGGTCCTGCGCTCGGGTGCCGGCGCCGCCGGTCCGGACGACACCGCGGAGGCCGAGTCCTCCTGTCCGGTCTTGTACAGGTAGTACTCGTAGTCGCCCTCAAACGACCTCACCCGTCCCTCGCGCACCTCCAGGATCCGGTTGGCGACGCTGCGGATGAGGTGCCGGTCGTGGGTGATCAGCACGATGCAGCCTTCGTAGTCGGCCAGCGCGTCCTCCAGAACGTCGCGACTCACGATGTCCAGGTGGTTAGTGGGCTCGTCCAGGCACAGGACGTTGAGCGGTGACGCGAGCAGCTTCGACAGGGCCAGTCGCGTCTGCTCCCCGCCGGACAGCACCCGGACCGGCTTGTCGATGTCGTCGCCCGAGAACAAAAACCTCCCGAGAAGGTCGCGCGGCCGGACGCTCGACCCGACCGGGACCGCCTTCTGCAGCTCCTCGATCACGCGGTTGCCCGGATCGAGCGCCTCGATCTGATGCTGCGCGAAGTAACCCAGCGACACGTTGTGCCCGAGCCGTCGCTCCCCTGCCTGCGGCTGCAACGCCCCCGCCAGCAGCTTGAGCAGCGTCGTCTTGCCGGCGCCGTTCGGACCCACCAGCGCGACCTTCTGCCCCCGCTCAACCTCCAGCTGCAGCGACTCGTAAACGGATGTGTCCGGATAGGAGAAGGAGACATCGTCGAGGGTGATCACGACCCGGCCGGACCTGGGAGGCGCAGGGAAGCCGAGCTTCATCGCCTTGCGCTGCGCGCTCGGAGACTGCACGCGCTCGAGCTTGTCCAGGGACTTGATCCTGCTCTGCACCTGGCGCGCCTTGGACGCCTTGTACCGGAACCGGTTGATGAACGCCTCCGTGTGGGCGATCTTCTTCGCCTGGTTCTTGGCCGCGGCCTCGAGCAGCGCCGCGCGCTCCTCGCGCTGCCGGACGAAGTCCTGGAAATTGCCGGTGTAGGTCACGAGGCGCGAGTCCTCGATCGAAGCGACCTTGGTCGCCAGTCCGTTCATGAAGTCACGGTCGTGGGAGATGAGCAGGACGGCCCCCTCGTACCCACGCAGGAACCGCTCGAGCCAGGTCACCGACTCGAGGTCCAGGTGGTTGGTCGGCTCGTCGAGCAGCAGGACGTCCGGACCGGCCAGCAGCAGCTTGGCCAGCGCGACGCGCATGAGCCAGCCTCCGGAAAGAGATTCGGTCTGCCGGGCCTGGTCCCGCTCGGAGAAGCCGAGCCCGGACATGATCCGCTTCGCCTGGGCCTCCAGGCTGTAGCCGCCCAGCGTGTCGAACTCCCCCTGCAGGCGCGCGTACTCGGCCAGCAGCGCCTCCCGCTCCTGGGGGTCGTCCGTCTGCTCGAGCTCGTGCTCCAGGACCTCCAGGCGGTGTCCGGCCTTGGCCATGGCCGCGCCGGCGGACATCACCTCGGCCAGCACGCTGCGGCCGCGCAGTTCGTCGGTTTCCTGTGGCAGGTAGCCCACCACCGCGTCACGGACGATGTCGATCCGTCCGGAGTCGGGCAGCTGCGATCCCACGATCATTGCGAACAGCGTCGTCTTGCCGGACCCATTCGGGCCGACCAGGGCCACCCGGTCACGCGCACCCACGCGAAGTGACACGTCCCGCAGCAGCACGCGGGAACCGAAGGACTTGATGACGCCCGAGATGTCGATCACAAGGCGAGGGTACAGCCGGCATTGCGCCCGCACGAGCCGTTCGACGCCGGGTCCGTGGCTCCCATACCGTGACTGGCGTGAGCGCCCAGGACCCCGATCAGCCGCGCCAGGACCTCGTCCGCGCCCTCGTCCAGTCCTGCTGGCTCGTGGAGTCGGCGCGCGCGGCGGTTCTCACGGGCTGGGGCGGCGAGTACGCGCCCGAGGGCGAGCAGGCCTCGCGCCGGGCGGACCTGATCGCGCAGCTGCTGGACGGTGCCCCCACGACGCTCGTCGAGAAACACACCGCGTGGCTGCGCGACCTGGTGGGGATGCGTCCGGACGAGGTCCCGCTCGGTCCTGGGGTGGTCCATCGCCTGGCCGCCTGGACGGACGTGTACGTCGTGCCGTTCCTCGGTTCCGACGGCGACCAGTTCCGCAGGCTGGGCGAAGCCGAGCTGAGGTTCCCGGTCGCGCCGCGGCACGTGGAGCGCGATGAGCTGCGCCTGCGCCATGCGGACCTGCCGGACGGGAACCGAGCCGTGGTCCTCACCGACATCCACCTCGGCGCCCCTCACACGGAGGCGATGGCGCGGCAGGCGGTGCGCGACATCAACTCGCTGCGCCCCGAGATGGTGCTCGTGCCCGGCGACATCACCGACGACGGCGAGATCGAGCAGTTCGAGCTCGCCAAACAGATCCTGGACGACCTCGACGCTCCGGTTCACGCAGTGCTCGGAAACCATGACGCCGTCAGACGCTCCACGACCCAGCCGGACGGAGCGGAACTGTTCGAGAAGGTCTTCGGATACGCGCCCACCGACCAGGTCCTGGACTGGGGGCCGGTGCAGATCGCGCTTGTGGACACCACCGACCCGGTGGCGTCTCCCTTTCCGGACTGGGACCTGGCCCGGGGCGGATTCCGCGAGGACGCCGGCGGCACCAACGGCGGAGCGCTGCGTGCGGGCCAGGCTGAGGCCCTCGCCGCGCGGCTGGACCGCGCGCGGCCCACCCTGCTGGTCCAGCACCACGAACTCCAGCCTTTCGCGGCCTTCCCTCCGGTGATGTTCGGGGTCCGGGAGCCGGACTCCGACGCCCTGTTGTCGGAGCTTTCCGGACAGCGCCTACTCGGGATCGTCGCGGGACACACACATCGATCGGCGCTCACACAGGTGGGCGGGGACGGCGTCGCGCAGTTGGAGGTTCCCTCGATCAAGGACTGGCCGCACTGCTACACGGTGATGACCAGGACGCCGCAGGGCGTGCACGTGGCCCCGCAGCAGATCTCAGACGAGGAGCTCGTCTGGGAGCACGGCCGTCAGATCCCACCGATCTACCTGCGCTACGTCCTGGGCCCCCTGTCCCGGACGGCCCACACCTTCGCATCCGGGGGATAGCGCTCCCGGGAAAATCCTTCCGGGGACCGGCAGGAAGTGGCGGCCGCGCACCGAACAACTGGTTGCCCCGGCCTGGGGCCGCACGCAAAAAGGAGATCCACGACATGGCTGAGTTCCGCGCGCGACCCGCCCTGCGGGCCCCGATCCTGGTCGGTCTGGCGCTGCTGGTGGTTGCCTTCTCACAGGTGGTCAGCCGCCCGTCGGTAGCCGGTCCCGGGGTCGTCAGCGACGGCGACTGCTCGAGCCCGTCCCCGTCGTGGTCGCCATCGCCCACAGCCAGTGGGTCTCCCCAGCCCACCTGGTCCCCCAGCCCTACGGCCCCGTTCTCACCGACCCCGGGGACGTCCGCAAGCCCCACCACCTCCGCCGGCCCGTCCGACTCGCCGGATCCGTCTGATACACCCGACCCATCGGTGTCCCCCGACCCCACTGGCAGCCCGGCCGGCCAGTCACACACTCCGGACCCCTGTGACACTCCCGACCCCTCGGACTCTCCGGACCCAACAGGCTCCCCGTCGGCGAGCCCCACGAGGACCCCGCTGATCACGTTCCGGCCTTCACCTTCGCCTACGCCCTCGACTTCCCCCGGACCGGACTGCCTGGTCTACGTGGCCAACCCACTCACCGGGCGCCGGGTCGTCTGCATCGGCTGAGCCCGGGAGGCGGTAACGGCGACGCCGGTAGGATCTGGCCATGCCGGCGCTGCTGCTGCACGGAGTTCCCGACACCGACCAGCTGTGGGGTCCGGTGCTCGAGCATCTGAAGCGCGAGGACGTCCTGGCGCCGAGGATGCCGGGCTTCGGCGCCGCCCTGCCCCCGGGGTTCTCCGCTACGAAGGAGGACTACCTCGACTGGCTGGCGCGCGAGGTGGAGCAACTGGGGGAGCCGGCCGACCTCGTCGGCCATGACTGGGGCGCGATCCTCGTCCAGAGACTTGTCGCGCTCCGCCCGGAGCTTGTCCGGAGCTGGGTGGCCGGCGCCGGGACGGTGAGCCCTTCCGGCAAGTGGCACGACATGGCGAAGATGTGGCAGACGCCGGGCGAGGGCGAGGCCGCGATGGAAGCGTGGGCCTCCATGACGCCCGAGCAGATAGCCGAGCTCCTGGCGGCGGTTGGGGTACCCGAGGAGCACGCCCTCGCATCGGCCCGGATGATCGACCCCGTCATGGGGGACGCGATCCTGAAGCTGTACCGCTCCGCGGTGAACCTGTTCCAGGAATGGTCCTCCGGCCTGGAGTCATCCACCGTCCCCGGGATGCTGGTGACGGGGGCCGGCGACCCCTTCATCAAAGCGGACCTCGCCGGCAAGGAGGCCGAGCGACTCGGCGTGAGGCTGGTCGTTGTCGAGGAAGGCGGGCACTGGTTTCCCCTGGAGCGCCCCGGTGAATACGCCGACACGCTCGAGGACTTCTGGAGCACCGCCTCCTCAGCCTGAGCGAGGCCCGGAGTTTCCTGCCCGTCTGCTTCAGGTGGTGCGCAGCGCGCGGCCCACGGTCGAGGACAGGAGCACCGTCGGCAGAATCGGGAGCAGAAACCACAGGGGCCGGGACGCCCACCACGCCGCATCGATCCGCGGGGACTGACCCGGAAGCCCGGCCAGCCTCCACAGTCCGTAGGCGATCGCGAACCCGGGCGCGTGCCACAGGAAGATGCGCATCGAGTGGCGCCGGGCCACTTCCACGATCCGCCGCCCCGAACCCGCTGCCCAGCGGGAGATTGCGTCGCGGCACAGCAGGATGACGCCAATCTGGAAGACGGTGAGCGCCGCGATGCAAAGAGTCGGCGGGGCCATGTTCGAGATCTCCTCGCCCGGCACTCCGACCATCGAGCGCGGGTACAGGCCCATGTTCGTCAGACCGAACAGCGGTATCAGCCCGCCCAGGGCCAGACACCACGCGAAGCGCCGCGGGGCTTCTACGAGACGTTCGTAGTGGAAGCCCATCTGGTGCGACAGGGCCCAGACCGCCACCATGTTCACCCACTCGACCCCCGGCCAGCCGTACTTGAAACGGAACACGTCCACGACCACCGCAAGCCCGACCAGCAGGACCAGCGCGACCTCACCCAGCCTTGCGTGCAGCCACCACCACAGCGGCATCCCGGCCACCAGCAGCGCGTATACGAGCAAAAACCACAGAGGCGAGAGGACCAGGATGATCCCGCGTCCCACCCACCCGGCTCCCGGTGCCAGACGGGAGGCAGCTACCCACACGATCAGCCCGGCGGCGACGAGGGTCGCGGCGGGGGCCAGAAGCCCACGGAGCCTTCGTGCGACCCAGCCCCAGCCGCCGCCGCGCAGCCACGCGCGGGAGTGGACATAGCCGCCGGCGAAGAAGAACAGAGGCATCACCTGCAGCAGCCACGTCAGCAGCCAGAATCCCCGTGTAACGCCGATTGGGTTGGACGCGTGGGGGCCGTCGCCCCTCCAGGAGATCGTGGTGAACACCCAGTGCCACGTCACCACCACGAGCAGGCTTATCGCCCGAACGGCGTCGATCAGCGCGTCCCTTGACCGGCCGCCACTCGCGACATCGACCACGCATGCCCTCCTGACCCAGACCGCAGCACCCGCAGGCTAATCCCCCTCGTTGGGCTCCCGCGCGTCGTGCCTGGCTGTTGCGGTGGCGAGTTTCGCCAACCCGGACTTGACTGGACCTCAATGCGGGCTCAGCGTTGAGGACAACGTCGAGCCGAACGGGGGGGCACATGGAACGGGCACCTGATCTCGAGCAGGCTGTGCGCGACTTCTACTCGGCGCTGGGGTCCGGCAACGCGGCCTCCGCCGCATCGATGGTCTCCTCGTCAGAGGCGTGCCTCTGGATCGGGACGGATCCCGGGGAGTGGTGGGAGGGAGCGGACCGCGCCCGGACCGCAATCTCAACTCAGGTCGGCGAGATGAAGGAAGCCGGGATCTCGATCAGCGGCGGGAACCCGAAGGCATGGCGATCAGGTGACGTCGGTTGGTTCGTCGATCAGGCTTCGTTCAAGCTCCCCGACGGAAACAGCGTCCCCGTCCGGATCACCGCTCTGTGTCAGAAGGAGGACGGGGCCTGGAAGTTCGTGCAGGCCCACGCATCGGTGGGCGTCGCCAACGAGGAGACGGTTGGTGAAGAGCTGACGGTCTGACGCCGTCAGATCTCGCCTGAGAACGCGTCGCAGTCCTCCACGCGACCGCTTTCAAAGCCGCGGGTGAACCACCGGGCTCGCTGCTTCGATGACCCGTGCGTCCACGACTCGGGGTTCACGCGCGCGCCCGCCTGGCGCTGGATTCTGTCGTCTCCGACGGCGGCCGCCGCCTGCAGCCCCTCCTCCAGGTCTCCGCTCTCGAGCAGGTCCTCGCGGTAGGCCGAGTACCCCCACACGCCCGCCATGCAGTCGGCCTGAAGCTCCATTCGCACCGACAGCTCGTTGGAGCGGTCCCGGCTCCTGGATTGCTGGCGGCGGACGTCGTCGTCGATCCCCAGCAGGTTCTGGACGTGGTGTCCGAACTCGTGGGCAATGACGTAGGCCTGCGCGAAGTCCCCCGGCGCCCCGAACTTGTCGCGAAGCTCCCTGAAAAAGCCGAGGTCCAGGTACACCTGCCCGTCCGCCGGACAGTAGAACGGCCCGCTGGCGGCCTCACCCGTCCCGCACCCGGTGGGGGTGACGTCGTCGAACAGCACGAGCTTGGTCGCCTTGTACTCCCGATTCGCCTGGGCGAACTGCCGGGACCACGAGTCCTGCACGTTGTCCACGACAAAGGTGACGAAGTCCTTGAGCTCGGCGTCGGGATCCGGGGCCCCCTCCAGCGTCCCCCGGCCGGAGCCGGGACTGCCCTCAAACGAGTCCAGCGATGGACCGACGTCGAATCCCGAGTCGCCCCCGATGAGGTTGCCACCCAGAGCGAGAAGCAGCAGCAGGACGATCCCGCCCAGGCCCCCGCCCATGGCGCGTCCGCCGATCGGAAAGCCCATCCCGCCTCGACCGGACCCGCCCTGGCCGCGTCTGTCCTCGATCTGGCCCGCTCCGGACGTGCCGCGTTTCCACCGCATGGCCTGAGCCTACCCACCCACGCCGAGGCTCATGCCTGGGAGCTCGGGACTCGGCCTTCTAGGGAAGGATCGCGATGTCGCCGGAGACGATCGGGTCGGTGGCGACGGCGTCGGCTCCGCAACGCGAGCCAGCGAGGCTGGAAACGGACTCAAAGCCGGCCTCGTCCCCGGTGCCCGGCCCCCCGTCAATCAGAGTCGCTGCGTAGGACCCCGTGCGGTCTGATGCCCCGAGATACAGCACCCTGCGGCCGTCCACCGTCGCGACGGCGGTGCAGGACACGGTGGGCTCGGTGTGGGGCTCGTCTTCCGGACAGGTCCCGGCCGGCGACGAAGCGGCGGTGGACGGCCAGAAGGCCAGCACCCATCGCATCCGGCCCGTGGCGGCATTGGAGGCGCCCATAACCGTGATGCACCCGGCCCGGGTGTCGCCGCCTCCGAAGGCAACCGCATCGGCAACACCTGCGGCTGCGGGCTGGGCGAGAGCCAGCATCAGAACTACGGCCGCAGCCCCTCCTGTTCGTCTGCGCATGGGGACAGGGATTCTCCGCCCGGATCCGAGAATCCTTCCGGCGTCAGATCAGCCGCCGGTCGCTGGCCCACCTTGTCAGCTCGTGACGGCTGGACAACTGCAGCTTCCTCAGGACCGCCGAGACATGGGTCTCGACCGTCTTCACCGAGATGTGCAGCCGCTTGGCGACCTCTCTGTAGGTGTATCCCCGCGCGATGTGCCTCAGCACCTCTTTCTCCCGCGCCGAGAGCTGGTCGTGCTCGGGGTCGTCGGGCACCGGCACCTCTCCGGCGAAGGCGTCGAGGACGAACCCCGCCAGCCGGGGTGAGAAAACGGCGTCCCCTTCGCGCACCCGCTCGATGGCGTCGGCGAGATCCGCCGGGGAGATCGTCTTGGTCACGTACCCGCGGGCTCCCGCCCGGATGACACCGATGACGTCCTCGGCCGCATCGGACACCGACAGCGCCAGGAACTTGATGTCGGGGTGCGTCCGGTGCACGGACTCGATCACCGTCCGGCCCCCGCCGCCGGGCATATGGACGTCCAGCAGCACGACATCGGGCTTGGATTCGCGTATGCCGGCCGCTGCGCTGTCCACGTCACCGGCCTCACCGACGATCTCGCAGTGACGGCCCAGCTCGGCCCGGACACCCGCGAGGAACAGCTGGTGGTCGTCGACCAGAAACACCCTTGTGCTCATGCCGGGCTCCGGGGCATCCGCATCTGCACCTCCGTACCCGCCCCCGGAGAACTGGTGATGCCGGCGGCTCCACCGTGGCGCTCGATCCGCCCACGGATCGAGTCGGTGATGCCGCGCCGGTCGTCCGGAACGGATGCGGGATCGAACCCCCTGCCGCGGTCCCGGACGTAGGCGGTTATGGCCGAGTCGTCCACCTCGACGTACGCCGACACCTCTTCGGCCCCCGAATGGCGGGCCGCATTGGAAATGGCCTCCCGGCAGGCATGGACGAGCGCCTGAGTCCTTTCGTCCAAGCTGGCGTCGCCGACGACGACCGCATCGACCGCGACCTCGTGGTCCCGCTCCACCGCGTCCGCCACTGACTCCATCGCGGAGCGCAGGGTGTCGTGCCTTGCGGCCCCTTGGCCGTAAAGCCATGCCCGCAACTCCCGCTCCTGCGTGCGGGCCAGGCTCGCCATCCTGCGCGGCGAACCGGCGTTGCGCTGAATGAGCGCAAGCGTCTGCAGAACGGAGTCGTGCAGGTGCGCGGCAAGCTCCGAGCGCTCCTCCGAACGGATCCTCTCGCGTCGCTCCTCAGCCAGGTCGCGAACGAGCCTCGCCACCAGCGGCCCGAAAAGCACAGTGAGCCCACCCAGGGCCACGGCCACCCAGGCCAGCGGCGTCCGAACGTTCGTCACGCGGTCGATCCCGCTGACAAGGGAGCCCAGTCCAACGGCGACCAGGGCCCCGCCCGCGCCCAGTCTCAACAGCGACGTGCCGGCGTCTACTCGCGGAAGCCACACCCCCACGAGCATCCGGGAAAGCTTCGTGCGCTCCGAGTCGTCGGACCGGGCATAGACCACAGCCCACCCCACCGACACCAGCACTACGGGAAGCCCGACGGCGTCGCCGGCCCACAGGCCGATCTCGCGAAACAGAAGCAGGGCGCCGAGCACGAACAGGACCAGCGCCGCGCCCTTGCGCTGGGAAGGCACCCCGGTTCCTGCACCGACGGCACCCGGGTCGCCGGCGGGCGCCGGACCGGCCAGAGCCCACGCCACGACGTACGAAACTACGCCAAGGCCGGCAGCCAGGGTCATCAGGACGAAGGAGGCCCGGACGAAGACCGGGTCGACTCCCAGACGCTGCCCCAGTCCCGCCGCCACCCCGGCAACGACCCTGTTCCCCGAGCTGCGACTGAACGCGAGGTGGTCCGCCTGCCGCCTGAGTACGGACATGAGGCGATGGTCGCACAGCCTCCCCCCGGCAACCATCGGTCATCGCCCCGATCGGCCCCCCTCAGCCTCAGGGTCACACCAGGGTCATTCCCGATTGAACTCGCTGTTGTCCGGCGACACGATGTCGGCATGGACGAGACAACGGCAGCGACACGGCAACAGGCGGCGGAGCCGCCGTTCCAGCACGAACCGCGAAAGCTGTACCGCCGACCCGACGGCAAGATGCTGGCCGGGGTCTGCAGCGGGCTCGCCGCGTACACGGGCTTGGACGTTGTGATCTTCAGGATCGGCTTCGTGGTTCTCACTTTGGTGAGCGGCGTGGGGTTGCTGGCCTACGTCGGGGCGTGGCTCGTGATCCCGGAGGCCGGGAGGCAGGAGAGCCAGCTGCAGGCGATGGCCGGCGACAGAAGCAAACAGGTTGTGCTCGCCGTACTTGGGATCATCGCCCTGGTGATCGTCGCCGACGAAGTTGGGCCGATGTGGCACGGCGGCGGCGGAGCCGTTTGGGCCCTGCTACTCATGGCCGGTGCCGCGGTTCTGTGGTTCAGCCGGTCCGACGGCGACAGGCCACCCGGCCCCCAACAGCCGGCCGCGGCCCCCGGCTCCGCATCTTCGGTTGTGGACCGAACGACCGTCGTCGCCCCCCTGCCTGCGGTTGCGCGCCCGGAGGCTCCTCCGCGGCCGCGTGAGCGCTCGGTGCTGAGCCGTATAACGGTCGGACTGCTCGTGCTGATGCTCGGTCTCGGACTTCTGCTGGACTCGCTGGGACTGCTGGACCTGAAG